>DASTVH010000182.1:0-9837 GCA_035759195.1 Candidatus Limnocylindrales bacterium | reverse complement strand
GCGACACCGGACCGCCGAACGCCTCTTTCGGGTAGGTTGGACGCCTCCCGCCGGTCGCCTGGTCCGCCACGCGGCACAGCGCCCGCGGTGATGGGCCCGAGCCTCACCCCCTGCCCCCCTGGCGTGCCTTGTTTCGCCACGCGGACCAAGCGACCGCTGACCGCCCCCTCGTCGGTCGCCTGTGACGCCCGGCGGTACACCCGACCGCCGAACGCCCGTTTCGGGCTGGTTGGACGCCTCCCGCCGGTCGCCTGGTCCGCCACGCGGCACAGTGCCCGTCGTGATCGGTCCGTCACACGGCGGGGATAGACTTCGGGCATGAAGTTCCTCCGCCCCTCCGCCCCGGCCATGCCCGCCCCAGAGTCCGCCCTGCCCGGCCGCCCCGAGCCGATGCCGGTGCCGGATCGCCATTTCGTCAACGGCCGACCGTTGCAGCCGCCATACCCCGACGGGTTCGAGGTCGCCGAGTTCGCGCTCGGCTGCTTCTGGGGGGAGGAGAAGCTCTTCTGGCAGGTCCCCGGCGTCTGGGTCACCGCGGTCGGCTACCAGGGCGGTTTCACGCCCAACCCGACGTACCGCGAGGTCTGCACCGGCCGGACCGGCCACGCCGAGAGCGTCCGCGTCGTGTTCGATCCGTCCCAGGTCTCGTATGAGGAGCTGCTGCGGCGATTCTGGGAGGCCCACGACCCGACCCAGGGAATGCGCCAGGGCAACGACGTCGGGACCCAGTACCGCTCGGCGATCATCGTTCGCCACGACGCCCAGCGGGCCGCCGCGGAGCGGTCGAAGGCTCTCTACCAGGAGCGCCTGAACGCGGCCGGCTACGGCGAGATCAAGACCGAGATCCTCGACGCCACCCAGAACCCGTTCTTCTTCGCCGAGGAGTACCACCAGCAGTACCTGGCCAAGAATCCGGGCGGCTACTGCCCGAATCACTCGACGGGCGTCAGCTGCCCAATCGGCCTCGACCTGACCTCGACCGCCACGTAGTTCCGCCCGACGACACTGCTGTCCGGGGCTGTCTCACTCGACGGACCGCGCTTCGATCTGCCCCCCTCGACCCTGCCGACCCCGGACGATACAGTGGTCAGCCGGACCGCTATGACACCTCGCTTCGGCGTCTACCAGTACCAACATCTGCCGGTCGCCGAGCTCCGAGATCGCTGGAGGCGGGCAGAAGAGCTTGGCTTCGACGTGCTGTGGAATGTCGACACAGTTGTCGATCCCGATCGACCGCGATCATGGATGTTCGACGGTCCGTCGGTGCTCGTCGCAATGGCGCTGGAAACAAGCCGAATCCGGATCGGGACGCTCGTCACAAGCCTCTTCTTTCGACATCCGGTACTGGCCGCCCGAGCCGCCGCGACCGTCGATCATTTATCCGCGGGCAGACTCGAGCTGGCGCTAGGTGTCGGCGACCCGAGCGCCGGACCAGCCGCGGCCGGAGTTCCGGACTGGCCGGCGGGCGAACGCGTCGCGCGCTTCCGCGAGTTTGCCGACCTGACCGACCGGCTCCTGCGGTCGCCGGTGACGACGTTCGAGGGAGGGTTCTATCGCTGCCGGGAGGCCGAGGTCATCCCCGGCCCCGTTCAACAACCGAGGCCGCCCATCACAATCGCTGCTCACGGTCCGCGAATGCTCGCGATCGCCGCCGAGTTCGGCGATGGCTGGAGTTCGTGGGGCGGCTACGGGATCGAGAGCGAGGGTGAGTTCTTCGATCGCACCAGCCAACGCGCGCTCGACTTCGATCGCCTGTGCCGTGAGCGGGATCGCGATCCTTCTACTGTCCACCACTCATTGGTCTGCTTCCCGCCGCTGACTCCGTGGGAGTCTGTCGGCTATTTCGAGGAGATGGTCGGCCGGTACGGTGGGCTCGGAATCGATGAATTCGTTCTCTACTGGCCGCGCCGCTGGCGAGACAAGCCATCCGAGGATCGTATGTTCGAGCGGGTCGCCGTCGACGTCCTGCCTCGCATGCGGTCCGCTTGAGTCGAAGCTCAAGGAATGCTTCACCCGAACGGCTACTGCCCTGACCACTCGACCGGCGTCTTCTGCCCGGTCAGGCTCGGGGTCGCGGCGGAGGGGGACCGCCCGTCGGTGTAGGCTGGCTCTCGTGCTGCGAGTCGGGTCGATCGTCATTCGCGTCGACGACCTGGAGCGCCAGGCGGCGTTCTGGGAGGCGGCCCTCGGCTATGTCCGACGCGAGGGCGTCGAGGCCGACGACTTCCTCCTGCTCCGCCCGAGGGACGGCGTCGGTCCGAACGTCTCGCTCGATCGGGTCCGCTCCGAGCTGAAGATCCCACCGCGGATCCATCTCGACCTGTACACCGACGACCAGGCCGGCGAGGTCGAGCGGCTGATCGGGCTCGGTGCCAGCGAGGTCCACTGGGCCAAGCGCCCGCCGGACGCGGACTATGTGATCCTGGCCGACCCCGAGGGCAACCGCTTCTGCGTCGTCGACATCACCCGCTGATCTGCCGGGCGGGCCGCCACCGACCGCGGGATCGTCAACCTCGTGCCGGCGTCGCGGGCTGCGCCCCGTAGCCGCCCGCGGCGATCTCCGCGGCCCGCGCCCGGTACGCCTCGACCGTCGGCGGCGTGCGCGCCCGGAAGCCCTCGACGATGCGGTTGTACATCGAGAAGCCGGCGGCGATGAGGACGGCCAGCTGGACGTCGGCATCGGTCGCACCGGCGGCATGGGCGGCGGCGACGTCGTCGGCGGTCACGTCGCGGGGTTCGCGGCGGACCGTCCGGGCGATGTGGAGGAGCGCACGCATCCGCTCGTCGAACCCGTCCGAAGAGCCCTCCTTTACGATCTCGATGAGCGGCGCCCGCTCGGTGGCGCCGTCCTGCTCGAGCAGGGCGTTCGCGTGGGCTCCGTGCGAATCCATGCAGAAATAGCAGTCGTTCGCCGCCGAGACCGCGGTCGCGAGCATCTCCCGCTCGGCGCGGTCCATCGTCGTGCCCGGGAAGTCGTTGACGAGCAGCTCGTCGGCGAGGCCCCGCAGGTGGACGCCGAGGCCGGGCGTCAGGCGGATCGCGGCCAGGATGCCGGGAACGTCGGGCAGCCCGCCGACGATCGGCTCCTGGAGCGAGCGCCGCAGTCGCTCGTCGTCACGGTTCATCCGGCCACCTCCTCGCGTCTGGAGCCCCCTCCCGCCATGATGCACGGACCCGGCTCACGGCGCCCGCCGCCGCTCGCGCGCAGCGCGCCGCCTCTTCCGGTGCGACGTCGTTGATGAAGACCCCGACGCCGGACTCACTCGCGGCGAGGTACTTGAGCTTCGTCGGGGAGCGCCGCGCCGACAGGATCTCCAGGTGCAGGTGCCACCGCTCGCGGCCGCGCCGGACCGGCGCCTGGAGCCAGCTCGCGCTGTTTGGCGGCGGGGCCCGGAAGAGCCCGTTGAAGTGGGCAGCACGTCGGCCTGGAGCGCGACCGCCTCGTCGAGCTCGTCGCGTGCTGCGGGCGGCCGTGGCGGCCGGGTACACCTCCCGGACGGGCCTCGTCGCGACGGTCCTCGAGGTCGACGCCGCGGCCGGGGCGGGCTTCCTCGGCGGAGCATCTCGCTAGCGGGTCAGGGTCACCTTCTCGATCCAGCGCGGCGCCTCGGGATCGATGCCCCGGGCGAGCGCGACGTGGAGGGCCAGGAGCTGGCCCGGGACGATCGAGACGATCGGCATCAGCCGGTCCGGGAGGCCGGGCGGCAGGGACAGGCCGGCACCGGCCGCGGCGAGCGCGTCGGCGCGGTCCGAGATGACGATCCGCTCGACGCCGAGCCCGGCGAGCCGCTCGAGGACCGCGTCGACGTCCGCCGCCGCCCGGCCCGACGGGGCGATCGCGAGGACCGGCAGGCCAGGCTCGACGAGGGCGAGCGGGCCGTGGAGGAAGTCGGCGGTCGAGTACGGATCGGCCGACACGCGGGCGAGCTCCTTGAGCTTGAGCGCCAGCTCGCGGGCCGTTGCGTACTCGTAGCCGCGGCCGATCACGATGAGCCGGTCGTGGCTCGCCAGCCGGGCGGCGACCCGCTCGGCCGCACCCTCGCTCTCCGGCGACGCGGCGGCCGCGATCGCATGAGGCAGCCGGGCGAGATCGGCATCCGCCCCGTCGCGGCCGGCCAGCGCCTCGACGAGCATCGCGACCGCGACGAGCTGGCCCGTGTAGGTCTTCGTCGCCGCGACCGACCGCTCCGGGCCGGCGGCGAGGTCGACGACGTGGGCCGCCGCCCGGGCGAGCTCCGAAGCCGGGTCGTTCGTGATCGCGACCGTCGGGGCGCCCTGGCGGCGAGCGCTCTCGACGACGCCGACGACGTCGGGCGAGCGCCCCGACTGGGAGATCGCCACGACGAGCGCGCGCGCCATCCGCGGCTCCGCGCCGTAGATCGAGAGGAGCGACGGCGCCGCGAGGGCGACGGGCAGCCCGAGCCGTTCGCCGACGAGGTACTGGGCGTAGATCGCGGCATGGTCGCTGGAGCCGCGGGCGGCGACGAGGACGAGGTCGATCTCGCCGGTCGCGATCCGCGGCCCGACCTCGCCGGCGATCGCGGCGACCGCCGGGCGGGCGCTCGCGAGGAGGCGCTCGACCACGGCCGGCTGCTCGGCGATCTCCTCTCGAAGGGTCATGACGGCCGCAGGATGCCGTGGCCGGTGGGGTGGAGGCCCGGGATTGCCGCCGGCAGGCGGCCCTCGAACGGGGCCTCGCCGGCGAGGGCCGCGGCCAGCGCCCGGAGGGTCGGCGGCAGGATGCCGTACGTCGCAACATGCGTCGCGGCGCCCGGATACGTCGCCAGGTCGAACGGCGTCCGGAGGGCGACCGTGACGAGACGTGCTTCGAGCCCGACGAGCGCCTCGACGAGCGCGGCCTGGCCCGGGACCGTGAGCGCGGCCGTCGTCCCGACGACGACGAGGTCGTGGTCCGCGACGGCCGCCCGGACGGCGGCGATCTCCTCGGCATCCGGCGCGTGGGCCACGACATGTTCGTCGACGGCCCCGAACCGTTCGGCCAGCGCCGCCGCCAGGCCCGGGGCGACCGCCGACGACGTATCGGCCGGCGTCTGGTCGGTCGGGAGCGGCTGGATGGCCGCGATCCGCGCACCCGGCGTCGGTCGCAAAGGCAGCAGCCCGGCGTCGTCGCGGACGAGCGTGATCGACCGCCGGGCCAGCTCATCGGCGAGGTCGGCGTGCTCCCGGCAGCCGACGACGGCGAGGTCCGGCTGCACGAAGCCGGCCAGCCATGAGCGCAGCGCGGCCACGCGGGCGGCCGAGGCCCGGAGGCGCTCCGCGTCGAGGAGGCCGCGGGCGGCGGCGTGGCCGAGCCCGCTCTCGATCCGGGCCCGCGCGTCGGGGTCCGGTCCGGTCAGGAGCAGGTCGACGCCCGCCTTCAGGGCGGCGAGGACGTCGAGGACCTGGTTCGGGCCCTGGGCGAGCGCCCGCATGTCGAGCGCGTCGGTGATCGAGACGCCGTCGAAGCCGAGCTCGTCCCGGAGGAGGCCGCTCATGATCCGCGGCGAAAGCGTCGAGGGCAAAGCCGGGTCGCCGGTGAGGGCCGGCACGCCGAGGTGGGCCGACATGACGAGCCTCGCCCCGGCCCCGATGCCGTGGCGGAACGGGACGAGCTCGCGGGCCGCCAGGCGCTCCGCGTCGGCGTCGAGGACCGCGAGTCGATCGTGGGTGTCGATCGCCACATCGCCGATCCCCGGGAAGTGCTTCAGGGCGGCCGCGACGCCGGCCGACTGGAGGCCCCGGACCGTCGCCGCGACGAGCCGGCCGACGGCCGCGGGCTCGTCCCCGAACGAGCGGATCCCGACCGCGGGGTTGCGCGGATCGACGGCGAGGTCGCACGCCGGTGCGTAGGCGACGTTGACGCCGAGCGCCCGGAGCTCCCGCCCCACGGCGGCCCCGACACGTTCGCCCAGGGCCTCGTCGCCGGCCGCGCCGAGGGCCATGTTCCCGGCGAACGCCGTCGTCCCGTCGCCGAGCGCGATGAGCTGGCCGCCCTCCTGGTCTGCGGCGACGAGCAGCGGGCCGGCCCTCTCCGGTAGCGCGGCTGCCGCCTGGATCGCCGCCGCGAGCTCCCGGACCTGACCCGGGGAGGCGACGTTCGAGAAGCGGAAGAGCGTCACGCCGGCCGCCGGCGCCCGGCGGAGCCGCTCCGCGAACGTCACGGGCAGCGCCTCCCCCTCGAACGCCAGCATCAGCGATCCGAGCGCGAGCTCCCGCGCTCGTGCGGGCGGCACCGCCGCCGGTCCCGCCGCGAGCGTCATCCCTTGACCGCGCCGGCGAGACCCCGCACGAACTGGCGCTGGAACGCGACGAAGAAGATGAGGATCGGCACGATCGTCATCGTCACGCCGGCCGCGATCGAGCGGAAGTCCGACGAGAACAGCCCCTGGAGGGCGGCCAGCCCGACCGGCAGCGTCATCCCCTCTCGGGTGTTGAGCATGAGCGACGGCCAGAGGAAGTCGTTCCAGGACGTGACGAAGGTGAAGATCGCGACGGCCGCGAGCGACGGCCGGACGATCGGCAGCAGCACGCTCCACCAGATCCGGATCTCGCGCGCGCCGTCGATCCGGGCGGCCTCGATCAGGTCGTTGGGGACCGCCTTGAACGCCTGCCGGAGCAGGAAGATGTTGAAGGCGCTCGCGAGGTTCGGGAAGATCAGGGCGAGGAGCGTGTCGTCGTAGTGGAAGACGTTGACCGCGAGGACGAAGCTCGGGATGTAGGTCAGCTGGACCGGGACGATGAGGGTCCCGAGGAGCAGGTAGAAGATCACGTCGCGGCCGCGGAAGCGCATCTTGGCGAGGGGATACGCGGCGAGGGAAGTGACGAGCACGCTGAGCACCGTCACCGCCACCGAGACGATGATCGAGTTCCGGAAGAAGCTCAGGACCGGCAGCGTGTCGAGGACGCGGGCGTAGTTGTCGAGCGTCGGGTGGGCCGGCAGGAATTGCGGCGGCACCGAGAAGATCGGGTCCTCCGGGCCCTTGAGCGAGGTCAGCAGCATCCACGCGAACGGCAGGACCGTGACCGCCCCGATCCAGAGCAGGATCACGTACCAGGCCGCGGTCTCGAGGATCCGCCGCTTCGGGCGGGCCGGTCGCGAGCGGGCCGCCGCCTGGACGGCGAGCTCGGCCGGTCGGGCGACCATCAGTCGGCCTCCGCGCGGCGGTCGAGCAGGCGGATGTTGACGATCGAGAAGACGAGGGTGATCGCGAGCAGGACGATCGCGATCGCCGACGCGTACCCCGCGTGGGTCAGCCGGAAGGCCTGCTCCCAGAGGTAGAAGACGATCGTCGTGCCGCTGTCGAGGATGCCGCCGGTCTTGTTCGTCAGGACGTAGATCTCGTCGAAGACCTTGAGCGCCGCGAGGCTCGAGATCACCGCCACGAAGACGATCTGTGGCCGAAGGCCCGGGACGCTGACGTAGCGGTGCTTCTGGAGGTCGCTGCAGCCGTCGATCCGGGCGGCGTCGTACAGATCCTCGGAGATGTTCTGGAGGCCGGCCAGGAAGATGACCGAGTAGTAGCCGACGCCGGCCCAGATCGTGAGGAGCATCGCGATCGGCAGGACGGCCGCCGGCTCCGACAACCACTGGATCGGCCGGTCGAGGAGGCCGAGCGAGATCAGGAAGCTGTTGATGAGGCCGTTCGTGTCGAACAGCCAACGCCACGAGATGCCGATCGCGATGCTGCCGCTGACGGCCGGGATGTAGTAGAGGGCCCGGAAGACGTGAATGCCCCGAAGGCGGCGGTTGACGATGATCGCGAGGCCGATCGAGAGGACGATGAGGATCGGCGTCACGAGCAGGTAGACGATCGAGTGGCTGAGGGCGAGCCAGAACGTGTCGTCGCCAATGAGCTTCTGGTAGTTCTCCAGTCCGATCCAGACGGGCGGCGTCGAGATGTCGTAGTCGGTGAAGCTGTAGTAGACGACGCTGACGATCGGGTAGAGGACGAAGACGCCGATCAGGAGGAGCGCCGGGACGAGGAACAGGTAGGGCGTCAGGCTGCGAGACGTCGTCATCGGCTCTCCCGGCTCGGGGCCGCGCCGTGGGGGATCGACGCGGCCCCGGCCAAGACGGGGTCTGCTACTCGAGCAGCGCGTTGGCCTCGGCGACGGCGTCGCTCAGGGCCTGCTGCGCGGGGACATTGTTGAACAGCGCGGACTCGACCGCCCGGCCGACGATCGCGTTGACGTCGGCCTTCTCGGGGATCGAGGGCATGATGTTCTTCATCTTCGAGATGATGTCCTTCGCGAGCGGCCGAGCGCTGTCTTCGATCAGCTCCGGCTCCTCGGTGAAGAACGCGTCGTCGAACGCGGCGATCGTCGAGGGATACACCGCGACCGTCTTGCTGAACTCGACCTCGCTGATCGGGTTCGTGAAGAAGACCGCGAGGGCCATCGAGGCGTTCGGGAACTCGGTGTCGGCCTTGACCGAGATGGCCATCGACGTGGGCTGGATGACGCCGGAGCGCCCGACCGGGAACGGCGCGATCGCGAGCTTCTCATACAGGGCGGGGTTGCTCGACTTGACTTCGCGGATGAGCTGCGGCCCGGTGTTGTAGAACGGCGCCTGGCCGCTCGTGAAGAGCTCCAGGGCGGTCCGGTCGTCGGCCGTAACGAGCTGGGCCCGGTCGACGGTGCCGGCGGCAACCATGTCGACGTAGGTCTGAAGCCACTCGACCGCCTCGGTGGAGTCGAACGTGAACTCGCTGCCGTCGTCGTTGATCACGTCGACGCCGCCCTCGTAGACCATCTGGGCGAGATAGTCGTTGACGGTGAGCCGGATATCGCAGAGCTTGCCGGTGGCGTCCTTGATCGTCTGGCAGAGCTCGGGGATCCCGTCCCAGGTGTCGGGGAAGTCGTCGAGCGACAGCCCGGCGGCCTCGAAGATCTCGGTGTTGACGAGCTCCACCGGAACGGCCTGGTACCACGGCACCTGGTAGCTCTTGCCGTCGACGAGCGAGTCGTTGAAGAGGTCCGGGAAGTAGTCGTCGATGACCTCGGCCGGCAGGTTGTCGGTCATCGACAGCAGGAGGTCCTTCTCCGCGAACTCGCGGACCCAGCCCTCGTTGTTCGAGAGGTTCGCCACGTCCGGAGCATTACCCGCCGCGAACGCATTGCGATAGTCGTCGAGGAACGTCGCCTGGTGGTCCTCCCACTTCACGGTGACGCCCGGGTACGTCTCCTCGAACCGGTCGATCGTGGCCTTGATGTAGTCGTCGAACGTCGGCGACAGGTAGAACGTCCAGAACGTGATCTCGGCGCCATCCTCGACGTTCGGGATGACGGCCTCCGGATTCGTCGAGGGGGCCTCGCTCGGCGAGGCAGCCGTGGTCGGTGCGGAGCTCGGGGACGCAGGCGCGGATGCCGACGGCGCCGCTCCACTGGTGCAGGCACCGGCGGCGAGCATCGCCACCAGGGCCACTGCCAGCCATCGCGTGGACTTCATCGTTTCTCCTCCTCGTAAGCGTTCCTGTCGCGACCGGGCGGTTCGCCCGGCGCGGTTTCGTCGATCAGGACCCGACTGCGCGTGCGACCACCTCCTCGCTCGGGGCCGTCCGGGGTCGACCGGTCGGCTCGTCGGTTGCCGCCGTGAGGCGGTCGCTGAGAGTGCGGGCGATCGCCACGCCGCCCCGGGCGCCGGCGTCGGCGCCGTCCGGCGTGACGGTGACGAGTTCGGCCGGCAGCATCTCCCCGGCCAGATCGGAGACGGCCCGCATCTCGTCGAGTTCGGCCAGGATCGGATCGAGGAACGCCCGCCCGGCCCCCGATACGCCGCCGCCGAGGACGACGAGTTCGACGTCGTACGTCATGACGAGGGCGTGGTTCGCGCGGGCG
>DASTVH010000181.1:0-15862 GCA_035759195.1 Candidatus Limnocylindrales bacterium | reverse complement strand
CGCGATCATCCTGCAGGACGAGCTCGACGCGCGGGCCGCGAACCCAGGCTCCGGGGGAACCAGCACCGACGACGCCAGGGAGACGCCACGATGACCATCCGCTCCGGCGGACGCCCCCGTGATCGCCACCAGGCCCACCCGATCGAGGAGGATCGGCACGAGGCGCCGTGGGAGCCCGACTACCGCGCCCGCGGCAGCATCGGCCGCGGCGACGGCAACGGCGGCTACGGCCCGGGCAACGGCTACGGCCGGCGCGGCGGGGGAGGGGGCGGCGCAGGCGGCGTCCTCCGGTTCCTGCTTTTCGCGGTCGTCCTCGGGGCGATCGTCCTTGCCGTGCTCGTCACGGTCCTCCGGCCGCTGGTCCGCGACGCAGTGATCGGCTGGGCCGGCGACAGCCCGGGCGCCCTCGACGTGCCGTTCGTCGCGGACCTCGTCCGCGAGGACGTCGGCGAGGCGCTGACGAAGCCGGCCTCGACGGACACCGAGCAGGTCGCATTCACGATCGGAGCGGGCGAGAGTGCGTCCTCGATCGCGGCGCGGCTCGAGGAGGAGGGCTTCCTGCTCGACCGGCGCGCGTTCGTGATGATCGCCGTCGAACGGGAGCTCACCGAGCGGCTCAAGACCGGGGAGTTCATCCTGCGCCGGTCGATGACACCGGACGAAATCGTCAGCGCGCTCCTCGATCCGCCGGTGATCGCCCAGGTCGACATCGACTTCCGGACGGGCCTCCGGCTCGAGCAGATGACGGCGAAGCTCCAGACGATCGACGGGCTGACGATGGACCCGCGCGACTTCTACGAGCTCGCCAGGAACCCGACACCCGAGCTGCTGGCCGAGCACGAGTGGCTCGACCTCCCCGAGGGCGCCTCGCTCGAGGGCTACCTCTGGCCGGCACGGTATCGGGTCCTGCCCGACACGACCGGCGAGGAGCTCGTCCGGCTGATGCTCGATCGCTTCCGGACCGCCGTCGGGGACAGGCTGGAGGTGCCCGACGAGCGGGGCCTGACGTTCCACCAGGTGCTCGCCCTGGCCTCGCTCGTCGAGCGGGAGGCAGTCCTCGACGAGGAGCGGGCGCTGATCGCCGGCGTCTACCAGAACCGGCTCGACGGCAAGCTCGGCCATCGGCTGCTCCAGGCCGACCCGACGGTCATCTACGCCTATGACACCGTCGCCCTGGACGCGCTCGAGTTCGGGCGCTGGCGCGAGTACGTGTTCTGGAACGTGCCCCAGGACGTCGGCATGTCGGAGATCACGCTGCCCGAGCCGCTCCAGGGCTACCAGACCTACCAGACCGAGGGCTTGATTCCGGGCCCGATCTGCACGCCGACGCTGGCGTCGATCGATGCGGCACTCGCCCCCGACACCGCCGAGGGTTATGTCTTCTTCCTCGCCAAGCGCGACGGCTCCAACGGCCACGCGTTCGCCCGCAACCAGGCGGAGCACGACGCCAACCGGGCGGAGTACGGGTACTGATGACGGTCGGCGAGGGCCGGACCCTGCCCCAGCCGGCGGACTTTCGCGAGCCGCCGAGCGAGGCGGACCTGGCCCGCTGGGCCGAGGCCGACCAGGCCGCTCGGCCGGGCCGGCTCGCCAGACTGCGCGCCCGGTTCGAGCCGAGCGGGGTCGATGCCTACTTCGGCATCCGCCGCGAGCACTCGCGGTACCTGACCGGGTTCACGCTCGGCGAGGGCGAGGAGAAGGTCGCCGGCCACTCGGGCCAGTTCCTCGTCGGCACCGACGAGGTCGTCGTCCTGGCCGACTCGCGATACACGATTCAGGCCGGCCGCGAGAGCCCCGCGGCCCAGCTCGTCGACGCGGGCTACGACCTCCCGGCGGCCTGGCCCGGGCTCGTCGCGTCGATCGGGGCACGGCGGGTCGCGGTCGAGGCCGCGCTCGTCCCGCACGCGCTCTGGCGGCGGCTGGAGGCTGCGGCGCCGGCCGTCGAGCTCGTCCCGGTCGAGGGCTGGCTCGAGGCGGATCGGGCGATCAAGGAGCCGGCCGAGATCGAACGGATCGGCGCGGCCTGCGCCGTCGCCGACCGGGCGCTCGCGACGCTCCTCCCGAGGATCCGGCCCGGCATCAGTGAAGCGGCACTCGCGCTGGCGATCGAGTGGCTCCTGCGCACCGGGGGCGCCGAGGCGGTCGCCTTCGACCCGACCTGCCTGGCCGGGGCGAATGCGGCCCTGCCTCACGGCGCGCCGGGTCCGACGCCCCTCGCGAGCGGCGCGGTCGTCCTCTTCGACTTCGGGGCCCAGGTCGGCGGCTACCGCAGCGACATGACCCGGACGCTGTTCGTCGGCGAACCGTCGGAGCGAGACGTCGCGGTGTACGGGCTCGTCGCCGGCGCCCAGGCCGCCGCGATCGCCCGGCTCGAGGCGGCCGTCGGCGGCGACCTCGAGCTGCCGTCGGGGCGCGACCTCGACGCGGTTGCCCGCGGGTACATCGACGAGGACGGACGGTGGCCAGCGTACGGTCACGGGCTGGGTCACGGGATCGGCCTCGCGACCCACGAGCTGCCGTCGCTCAGCCGCCGGGCGCCGGATTCGCCGCTGTCCTCGCCGACGGTCTTCTCGGTCGAGCCGGGCATCTACCTCGAGGGCGAGACCGGCGTCCGGATCGAGGACCTCGTGCTCCTCGACGCGGGAGCCGGCCGGGTCGAGCGCCTGACGCAGTTTCCGCGAGACGTCCTGGTCGTCGGCGTCTGAGCCCGCTCCCGGCCGACGTCCGGCCGTGCAACCGGCCGAGGTCCGACCCAGCTCCCGGGCGACGTCCGGTCGCGGGCACGCGCGACTCATCGGCTACAATCGCGCCTCTCGACAGGCTGCCGTCCCGGCCGGCCTGCGCCTCCATCGGCGCGCCCGGCGGCGGTCCCCAGGAGCCAACGACCGACCATGATCAGCACCGGCGAACTGCGCAAGGGCGTCGCCATCGAGCTCGACGGCGAGCTCTGGCAGATCCTCGACTACCACCACATCAAGATGGGGCGCGGCTCGGCCCAGGTCCGGATCACCCTCCGGAACATCAAGCGCGGCCAGACGGTCGAGCGCTCGTTCCAGGCCGGCACGAAATGGCCGCGGGCGTCGATGGAGCGTCGGCCGGTCCAGTTCCTCTACCGCGACGGCGACGAGTTCCACTTCATGGACCTCGACACGTACGACCAGTTCGTCCTGACGACCGCCCAGCTCGACGAGGTCGCGCCCTACCTCAAGGACGGGATGCAGCTCGACCGGACGAGCTACCAGGGCGAGACGATCGGCGTCGAGCTGCCGGTGACCGTCGACCTCGTCGTGTCGGAGACCGAGCCGGGCTTCGCGGGAGATACGCAGACCGGCGCGCGCAAGCCGGCGACGACCGAGACCGGCCTCGTCGTCCAGGTCCCGATCTTCGTGGAGGCCGGCGACACGATCCGGATCGACACCCGGACCGGCGAGTACCAGACGAGGGTCTGAGGCCGGGCACGATGGCCGGACGCGGCGGGATCGAGGCGCTGCTCGACCTGATGAACGAGGCGTTCCGCGGACGGGGCATCGAGGAGACCGACGAGAGCCAGGCGCTGCTCACGAACCTGGCGACCGTGACCGACGAGCAGTGGCGAGCGTTGCCGGACGGCGCCGCGCGTTCGATTGCCGACATCGCGGGTCACGTCGGTGCCTGCAAGATCATGTACGACGACTACGCGTTCGGGCCCGGGACGCTCCAGTTCGGGACGCCCGAGGTCGAGCCGTTCGCCGACCGCGGCTCGCGGGCCGCGGCCACCGCGTGGCTGGAGTCGGCCCACGCTCGCCTCGTGGAGCACGTCGCCGGACTGCCCGACGACTCGGAGCTCGATGCGCCCCGGCTGACGAACTGGGGCGAGCAGCGCCCGACCCGCTGGATCATCGCGGCGATGATCACCCACGACGCGTACCACGCCGGCGAGATCAATCACCTCCGCAGCCTCCTCGACGGCGACGACCGATGGAGGTACGTCCAGCTCGGCTACGAGTGAGTGTGCGCGGCCTCCCGCCTCGCGGGTCCTCTCGTCGCCGGCGGGCGGGTGGCGCGGGATGTTGTCCGGGTCGCAACAAGCGTCGGGCCGTCGAGCCGGGACCGCCCGACACCCTACCGACGTTGCTCATGGCGCAACGTACCTCGACTGGGACGACGCGGCCAACCGATCCTTCCATGCTTGTTGTCCCGGGCGCAACGGAGCGGCTCCGACGCCTCGCGTCCGCGCTCCCGGCTGACCGTGTCGCCCGTTGGTCCGTCCGCCGCACGAGGGGAACCCCGAGCCAGGGACGAACGGTGAGAACAGACGCCTTGGCCCCGCAGCGGCGATGATCCGCACATGACCGAACCGCGCGAGCCGGGCCTGCTCCCCGGCTGGGACGCCACGGACCCGGCAGGCCCCGCGGCACCGGCAACGGAGCCCGGGCCCGCGCCGAGGGCCAGCCCGACGCCGCCCGGCACGTTCGGGCTGCGGATCCTCGGCGTCAGCGAGGTCACCCGGGCCGTCCGCGACGCGATCCGGGCCGAGGAACGGCTGCGCGACGTCTGGGTGGAGGGCGAGGTCGGGCGGGTGACGGTCAGCTCGGCGGGCCACGCCTACTTCACGCTGAAGGACGAGCGCAATGCGATCCAGTGCGTCTGGTTCCGCGACGAACGCGTCCGCTCGGCGTTCCAGCCCCAGACCGGGCTCCGGATCGTCGTCCACGGCCGGGTCGACCTGTTCGAGCCCCAGGGTGCGCTCCAGCTCTACGTGGAGTCGATCCAGCCCGCCGGGTTCGGCGACCTGACGCTGCGGTTCGAGGCGCTCAAGGCGCGCCTCGCCGAGGAGGGCCTTTTCGACACGTCCCGCAAGCGACCGCTGCCGACGCGGCCCGCGACGATCGGCGTCATCACGAGCCCGACCGGGGTCGTGTGGCGCGACGTCGGCAACGTCCTCGCCCGGCGCTGGCCGCTGGCCCGGGTGATCCTCGTCGCCTGCCTGGTCCAGGGCGAGGAGGCGCCCGCGAGCATCGTCGGCGCGTTCCGCCGCCTCGAGCGCTGGATCGAACAGTGCCGCGCCGAAGGGCGGCCCGAGGACGCTCCCCAGGTCACGATCCTTGCCCGCGGCGGCGGCAGCCTCGAGGACCTCTGGTCGTTCAACGACGAACGCGTCGTGCGGGCGGTCGTGGGCCACTCCGTCCCGGTCGTCTGCGGCGTGGGCCACGAGGTCGACGTCACGCTGGCCGACTTCGCCGCCGACGTCCGGGCCCCGACGCCCTCGGCTGCCGCAGAGCTCGTCGTCCCCGACCGCGCCGAATGGGAGAAGGCGTTCCGTCGCGCCGCCGACCGGATCGCGGCGGCGGCGACCGCCCGACTCGCCGCAAGCCGCCGCGATCTCGAGGCCGAACGGCGGGCCCTTGCCCGCCTGGATCCGCTGGCCCAGCTCGCGACGTCCCGGGAGCGGGTCGGGCTGCTCCTCGACCGTGCCGTCCGTGCCGTCGAGGCGGCGATCGGACGGAGGCGGGCCGCGCTCGACGCCGCGGCCGCGACCGTCCCGCAGGTCGCCACGGCGCGTCTCCGGGCCGCCCGCCTCGAGCTCGACACGGCGTCGGCGGCCCTCGCCGTGCTCGATCCGCAGGCGACGCTCGACCGGGGCTACGCGATCGTCCGCCGAGCCGAGGACGAGCGGATCGTCCGGGCGCCCGACGAGGCGCCCCCGGAGACGCGCCTCTCGGTCCGGCTCGCCCGCGGCGAGCTGGCCGCGACGGTCGACCGACCGGCGGAGCGCGCGTGACCGACCTCCTCGCCTTCGGCGCGATCGCGGCCGTCGTCCTGGCCGCCGGGATCGGCCTTGGTATGCTCGTCGCCCCGCGCCTGACCCGCCTTGCCGAGGGCGAGGACGAGGAACCCGACGACCAGGAACCCGACGACCAGGAACCCGACGACGAGGGATCCGTTGACGACGAACGACGCTGAACCGACCGCCGCGACCGGGGCAGCCGCACCCGACGAGGAGATCGCCGGGCTGCCGTTCGACGCCGCCTTCGCCGAGCTGCGGACCGCGATCGAGGAGCTCGAAGCCGGCGGCCTGCCGCTCGAGGAGACGATCCGCCGCACGGAGCGGGCAGTCGCCCTCCAGCGGCACTGCGAACGGCTCCTCGGCGAGGCCGAGCTGCGCGTCCGCCAGCTCGTGGCCCGGCCGGGCGGCGGCCTGGAGGCGCGCGAGCTTGCCGGCGAACCCGGCGAGGACACCTGATCGGACCTCGATTACACTTCCGCGGGTCGCCCTCGAGAAACGTGCGACTCGAAGCGGACAGGTTTACAATGCAGAGCCGGCCCGCGAACCATGTGACCCGCGGGTCATCACAGCCGGCGCGCTCGTCGCGTCAACCTTTCGAACCGTACTGGAGTCCCCGCCGCGTGCCGATCCTCCCGACCCTCGAAGGTCCGGCCGACCTCCGTGGCCTGACCGAGGCCCAGCTCGAGCAGCTGGCCGTCGAGATCCGCGAGACGATCATCTCGACCGTCGCCACGACCGGCGGTCACCTCGGCAGCTCACTCGGCGTCGTCGAGCTGACGATCGCGCTCCACCGCCTGCTGGAATCGCCGCGCGACAAGATCGTCTGGGACACCGGCCACCAGGCGTATCCCCACAAGCTGCTGACCGGACGTTCCGAGCGTTTCGGCACCCTCCGCCAGCTCGGCGGCGTCGGCGGCTTCCCACGTCGTTCTGAGTCCGAGCACGACGTCTTCGACGGCGGCCACGCCGGCACGGGGCTCTCGATCGGCCAGGGGCTCGCGACGGCCCGCGACCTGCGCCACGGGCTCGAGCGGATCGCGATCGTCGTCGGGGACGCGGCGCTCATGAGCGGTCTCAGCCTCGAGGCCCTCAACGACATCGGCCAGCGCAAGACGCAGCTGCTCATCGTCCTCAACGACAACGAGATGTCGATCAGCCCGACCGTCGGCGCGCTGTCGAAGTACCTCAGCAAGATCAAGCTGTCGGGCGCGTGGCAGGAGGGCAAGACCGCCTACGACCGGCTCGTCGGCCGGATCCCCGTCATCGGCCCGACGGTCCGCGAGTTGAGCCAGCGCCTCCGCTCGTCGGTCGTGAACTTCGCCCAGCCGGGCCGGCTCTTCGAGGATCTCGGCGTGACATACGTCGGCGTCGTGCCCGGGCACGACATCAAGGCGCTCCTGTCGGTGTTAAGCCGGGCGCTCGAGCTCAGGGGCCCGGTCATCGTCCACGTCCGGACCCAGAAGGGCCGCGGCTTCAGCCCGGCCGAGGCCGACCAGATCGGCTTCCACGGTGCAGCCCTGCCGCCGATGGAGGTGCCGCCGGCGAACGGCAACGGCACGGCCGAGGGCAAGGACGTACCTGCGCTCCCGGGCGAGTCGATGACCGAGGATGCCGCGCCGCCGACAGCGGTCGTCCGCCCGCCGAAGCACCCGAACTACACGGCAACCCTCGTAGAAGAGCTGATCGAGCTCGCCCGGGAGGACCGCCGGATCGTCGGGATCACCGCCGGCATGCCGACCGGCACCGGGCTCGCCAGGTTCGAGGCCGAGTTCCCCGACCGATTCATCGACGTCGGGATCGCCGAGCAGCATTCGGTTGCCCTCGCGACAGGCCTGGCCATGGGCGGCATGCGCCCTGTCGTCGCCCTCTACTCGACGTTCCTCCAGCGGGCCTTCGACCAGACCGTGCACGACGTCTGCCAGAACGATCAGCCGGTCCTGATCGCGGTCGACCGGGCGGGCCTCGTCGGGGAGGACGGCACGAGCCACCAGGGGATGTTCACGTTGCCCGCCCAGCGGCAGTTGCCGAACCTCGTCATCGCCTCGCCGAAGGACGAGCAGGAACTGCGGTCGCTGCTCCGCACCGCCATCGCCCAGGACCACCCGTTCGCGCTCCACTACCCGCGCGACGCCGGGTTCGGCCTGCCGCCCCGGCGGCCGGAGATCCTGCCGGTCGGCAAGGGCGAGCTGCTGCGCGAGGGGCGAGACCTGCTGTTCGTCGGCTTCGGCCCGATCGTCGCCCGGGCCCTCGAGGCGGCCGACATGCTCGCCGCCGACGGCTGGTCCGTCGGGGTGATCAACGCCCGCTTCGCCAAGCCGCTCGACGCGGAGCTCATCGTGGCCCAGGCTCGCTCCAGGCGGCTCGTCGTCACGTTCGAGGAGAGCGTCGAGACCGGTGGTTTCGGGGCCGGCGTCCTCGAGACGCTCGAGGCGGCCCGCCTGGCCGATCCCGCCCTGCGCGACGTGCCGGTGCGCATCATCGGAATCCCGGCCGGTCATTTCGTCGACCACGGCTCGGTGAGGGACCTCCGGCGCGTGTTGCGGCTCGACGCACCGGGCCTCGCTGCCCAGGTCCGCGAGACCCTCGACCGCCTGGGACTGCCAGCGCCCGCGCCCGCGTCCGTGCCCGCCCCGGCCGAGACGGCCGAGATCTCGGGCTGATCTTGCGGCCCAGACGCCGGGATCCGCCGGTGAGTCGCGGTGAAGCGGCCTGTGCCACGATAGGCGGGTGAGCCCGACCTCCTCGACCTCGCCGAAGCCGACGCGCACGAGGCTCGACCAGCTGGTCGTCGACCGCGGCCTGGCGGAGTCGCGGTCGAAGGCACAGGCGCGGATCCTCGCCGGCCGGGGGCGGGTCGGGGAGGGCGATGGCGCGCGTCTCGATCGCAAGGCCGGCGACCTGCTCGCGCCGGACACGCCGCTGGCCGTCACCGCGTCCGAGCCGTACGTCAGCCGCGGCGGCCACAAGCTGGCGGCGGCGCTCGACGCCTTCGGAATCGACCCGGCCGGGCTCGTCTGCCTCGACGTCGGGGCCTCGACCGGCGGCTTCACCGACGTGCTGCTGCAGGGCGGCGCGCGGAGGGTCTATGCGCTCGATGTCGGACGCGGCCAGCTCGCGGAGCCGCTGCGACGCGACGCGCGCGTCGTCTCGATCGAGCGGACGAACGCCCGGACGCTCGAGGCGGGCAGCCTGCCCGAGGTCGTCGACCTCGCGGTCGTCGATGTCTCGTTCATCTCGCTCGAGCTCGTCCTGGGGCCGGTCGCGGCCACGCTCCGGCGGGGTGCCTCGATCGTCGCCCTCGTGAAGCCCCAGTTCGAGGCCGGCCGGGGGCGCACGGATCGCGGCGTCGTGCGCGATCCGGCGGTCCATCGGGAGGTCATCGAGCGGGTCGTGGCCGCGGCGGCGGCCCGGGGGATCGGCGGCCGCGACGTCATCGCGTCTCCGATCCTGGGCCCGCAGGGCAACCGCGAGTTCCTCGTCCACTTCGCACCCGGGCCGGGCTGTGCCGAGATCGGCGAGCGAATCCGTGAGGCCACCGCGTGATGACCGCGAAACGCCTCGGATTCGCCTACAACCCCACGAACGACGCCGCCGTCGAGCTGCGTGAGCGCGCCGGAGGCTGGTGCCTCGTCCGGGGCATCGATCACTGGGCGGCCCAGGCGAACGACTTCGAAACGCTCACGAGCGAGCTGCCGACGACCGACCTGCTCGTGGTCCTCGGCGGCGACGGCACGTTCCTGCGGGCGGCCAGGGCCGTCATCGCGGTCGACGTGCCGCTGCTCGGCGTCAACCTCGGCAAGGTCGGCTTCCTCTCGAAGGCCGAGGCGTCGGACCTCGAGACGGTGCTCGGCCGACTCGTCGCGGGCGAGTTCTCGATCGAGGACCGGATGACGCTCGAGGCCCGGATCCTGCCGGCGGGACGGCCCGCCGGCGACGCCGTCCACCACGCCCTCAACGACATCGTCGTCGCCCGCGGCGCGCTCGCCCGCGTCTGCCACCTCGGGGTCGAGATCGGACCGTCCCACCTGGCGACGTTCATCGCCGACGGCCTCGTCGTCTCGAGCCCGACGGGCTCGACCGGCTACTCGTTCAGTGCCGGCGGGCCCGTGGTCGACCCGCTCAGCCGGAACCTCATCGTCACCCCCATCGCGGGTTATCTCTCGGCGATCCGGTCGGTCGTCGTCAGCCCGCTCCAGACGATCCGCTGCCGGGTCCTCGCGGCCCACGAGGCGCTCGTCAGCATCGACGGTCGGGAAGACGTCCCGATCCGCGTCGGCGACGTCGTCGAGGTCCGGGCCCTCGAGCGGCCGATCCGGCTCGTCGAGCCCGCCGGCTCGCCGCCGTTCTGGGACCTCTTCCGCCAGAAGGTCGAACTGCTTCCGTCGTGAGTGTCGGTCGGCTCCTCGAGCTCTCGGTCGCGGACCTCGCTCTCATCGACCGGCTGCGCCTCGAGCTGGCGCCCGGCCTGAACGTCCTGACCGGCGAGACCGGCGCCGGCAAGAGCCTCCTCATCGACGCGCTCGGGCTCGCGACCGGCGCCCGGGCCGACACGAGCCTCGTCCGTCACGGGGCCGAGAGCGCACGGGTGACGGCGCTCTTCGACCGGCTGCCGGAGCCGCTCATCGCCGTCCGCGAGGTCTCGGTCTCGGGCCGCTCGACGGCTCGTCTCGATGACGAGGCGGTGACGGCCGCTCGGCTCGCCGACGCCGTCGGGTCGCTCGTCGAGATCCACGGCCAGCACGAGCAGCAGCGCCTCCTCGACGAGGGCCGCCAGCGGGACCTGCTCGACGCCTTCGGCGGCCACCAGGAGCTGCGCGACGCGGTGGCCGCCGCCGTCGACCGCTGGCGGGCCAATCGGGCGGCGCTCGCCGAACTCGAGCTCGACCCGCGGGAGCTGACCCGCCGCCTCGAGCTCAACGAACACGAGGCCGCCGAGATCGCCGCTGCCCGCCTCCGGCCCGGCGAGGCGGCCGAGATCCGGGCCCGGCTCGACGCCGCGCAGCACGGCGAGGCGATCGCCCGGGGCAGCGCCGCGCTCCACGCCGCGCTCGCCGCCGACGAGGGCGGTGCCCGCGACGCGGTCGCCGTGGCCCTCCGCGAGGCCCGCGCCCTCGAACGCCTCGACCCGCGCTTCGGGCCGCTCGCGGAACGCCTGGGCGGGCTCGAGGCGGAGGTCGAGGACGTCGCCTCGGTCGCTCGCGAGCTCGCCGAGACCGTCGATCACGACCCGGCCGAGCTGGTCCGTCTCGAGGAGCGCCTCTCGACGATCTATGCCCTCGAACGGCGCTACGGCGACGACGAGGCGGCGGTCATCGCCCATGGCGAACGAGCCGCGGCCGAAGCGGAGCGTCTGCGCACCCTCGACGCGGAGCGGGAGATGCGCCAGGCGGAGGCGGCACGCCTGCTGGAGACCGTCGGGCGGGCCGCGGCCGATCTCTCCCGGGCCCGGACGGTCGCGGCGCGGGCGCTTTCGGCCGAGGTCGGCGAGGTCCTCGTCCGACTCGGTTTCCCGACCGGCGTCTTCGAGGTCGTCCTCGGCCGGCGGATCGCCGCTGGCGACGAACCCGCGGTCGAGGTCGACGGCGATGCGCTCGTGTTCGACGGGTCGGGCATCGACGAGGTGGTCTACCGCCTCGCCCCGAACCCCGGCGAGCCGCCCCGGCCGCTCGCCCGGATCGCCTCCGGCGGCGAGCTGAGCCGCGTCGCCCTCGCGATCAAGCAGGTCCTTGCCGCCGCCGACGAGACGCCGACGCTCGTCTTCGACGAGGTCGACACCGGGATCGGCGGGCGGAGCGCCGATCCGATCGGGCGGAGCCTCTGGGCGCTCGCGCAGCGGCACCAGGTCCTGTGCGTCACGCACCTTCCCCAGATCGCCGCGCATGCCGATGCCCATTTCGTCATCGCCAAGCGGGAACGCGAGGGGCGGACCGTGACCGAGGTGACCGCCCTCGACCGGGAGGGCCGGATCGTCGAGCTCGCCCAGATGCTCGGCGGAGCCGGCGTCGGGACGGCCGCCCTGGCCTCTGCCCGCGAGCTGCTCGACCGGGCGGAGGCCTGGCGGACGGGCGTCGGCACGTCGGGTTGACGATGGTGCGCGCGGTCGTCGCGCCTCCGACGCTCGACCGGGCGGTCGAGGACTTCCTGACGTACCTCCGCGTCGAGCGCGGCCTGTCGCCGGCGACGATCCGGGCCTACCGGGCCGATCTCGGCGACTTCGCGGCCACGGCCGGCACCGGCCGCGGCTGGGCGAACAGCCAGGAGGTCGCACTGCGCTACCTCGCCCGGCGCACCCGCCGCGGCCGGCCCGGGGACGCCGGGCTCGCCCCGACCTCGCTGCGGCGCCGAGCGGCCAGCATCCGGGGCTTCTACCGCTTCGCCTTCGGTGAGGGTCTCATCGGGTTCGACGTCGCCCAGCACATCGACCTGCCGCGCCAGCCGCGGCTGCTGCCCGAGACGCTCGGCGTCGGCGAGGTCGAGCGCCTCCTGGAGGCGGCGCCGGACCTGCGGTCGCGGGCCCTCCTCGAGCTCCTCTACGCGGCCGGGCTGCGGATCAGCGAGGCGCTGGGGCTCGACCTCGAGGACGTCTCGCTCGACGGCGGCTTCGTCCGGGTCATCGGCAAGGGCGACCGCGAGCGGCTCGTGCCGATCGGCGATGTCGCGATCGACTGGATCGGGCGGTGGCTCGTCGAAGGCCGCCCGGCGCTCGTCGCGCGGGGCCGGGCGCCGCTCGATCGCGGCGGCCCGGTGTTCCTCGGCGACCGCGGCGGCCGCTTTGCCCGCCAGCAGGCGTTCGCCGTCGTCAGGTCGGCCGCGCGGGCCGCCGGGCTCGACGAGCGGATCAGCCCGCACACGCTTCGCCACTCGTTCGCGACCCACCTGCTCGAGGGCGGCGCGGACCTGCGGATCGTTCAGGAATTGCTGGGACATGCGAGTATCAGCACGACCCAGCTGTACACGCACCTGACCGGCGAACGGGTCCGAGAGATCTACGCCCGCGCCCACCCGCGGGCCTGAGAGGGAGGCATCGGCCGATGGCCTACGTCGACAGCATGCTGGCGTCGAACGAGCAGATCACCCGCCGGGACCACCAGCACTGGTTCGTGCTCGTCGCGGACGCTCGATACGGCATCCTCGCGATCATCGTCGCGATCCTGCTGCTCGTCCTGCGTGGCGTCGCGAACACGACCGGCAACCTCGACACGGTCATCGGCTGGGTCGTCCTGGCCCTCGTGATCGCCGGGATCGCGTACACCGGCTGGCAGATCCTGCGCTGGATGAACGAGGAGTACGTCGTCACCACCCGCCGCGTGTTACAGGCCGAAGGCGTCGTCAACAAACGCGTCACCGACAGCTCGCTCGAGAAGATCAACGACGCGATCCTCACCCAGTCGCTTTTCGGGCGGATCTTCGGCTTCGGCGACCTCGACATCCTGACCGCGTCCGAGGCCGGGATCAGCCGGCTGCGGATGCTCCGCCAGGCCGACGACTTCAAGCGGGCGATGCTCGACGCGAAACACGAGCTCGAGCTCGAGCTGTCCGGCGGACGGCCGCTGCCGTCGCCGCCGATGCGAGCCGCCCCGCCGGCGCCGCCGATCGCACCCACTCCCGCGTCGGCTCCGCTCATGGACGCCGCGCCGCCGGCCGAAACGCACCCCGCTCCGCCGTCGGAGGGCGCCGCCGCGCCGTCGACCCGATCGGACATGAGCCCGGAGCAGCTGACCGCGACACTCGCGAGCCTGGCCGACCTGCGCGACCGTGGCGCGATCAGCGCCGAGGAATACGAGGCGAAAAAGGCCGATCTGCTCCGCCGGCTCTAGGATTGCGCTTGCCCAGCCCCGCGCACACAGGACTCTCTGACCTTGTTCTCCTCAGCCGGGTTCACGCCCGAGGCGCTGCTCGTCAAGGGCGTGATCATCGCGTTCTTCCTCCTCGTCGCCTTCCCCGTCCACGAGTTCTTCCACGCCTTCATGGCGTACCGGCTCGGCGACGGCACGGCGAAGATGTTCGGCAAGCTGACCCTCAACCCCGTCGCCCACTTCCACCCGATCGGGGGGACGATGCTGGTCCTGTCGGTCCTGCTGACGGGGATCCCGCTCGGCTTCGCCGCGACGCCGGTGAACCCCTCGAATCTCCGCGGGCGGTACGGCGAGGCATACGTCTCGGCGGCCGGCCCGATCTCGAACCTCCTGCTGGCCGCGGCGGCGGCCATCCCGTTCCGCCTGCTGCTCGCGACCGACCCGCAGCTCGAGTTCGAGCTGGTCGGCAGGATCCTGTACCTGATGGTGTGGGGCAACGTCATCCTCGGGCTGTTCAACCTGATCCCGATCCCGCCCCTCGACGGCGGCACGATCCTGCTCTCGTTGGTTCCGCGGCCGACCGCGTGGCGGCTCCGCCCGATCCTGGCCCAGTACGGCTTCCTGCTGCTGATCGTCATCTTCTTCGTCCCCTTCGGCGGCCAGCCGCTCGGAGGCCGTATCCTCATCCCGCTTGCCAATGCCATCTACGGCCTCCTGGTGGGGTAGCCGGGTCCGCCAGTTCCGGTCGCACCTTCGGGCCCGCGTGGCGCCGGGCGAGCGGGACGACGTGGCGGCCTGGCTGACGCCCGCCCAGCTCGCGCTGTTCGACTCGATGCACGTCGCCGATCGCCGGCACGGCCTCGACGTCGTCGCGACCCTCCGGGCCGACGGCGCCACCGACCGGGACCTCCTCCTCGCCGGACTGCTCCACGATGCGGGCAAGGGCGACACGGGCGTCCTGCCAAGGATCGCCTGGTCGCTCGGCCAGCGCTACGGCCGGTGGGCCTGGCGGCTGGCCGCGCTGCTGCCCGGCGGCCGGGCGGCGATCGAGAGGCTGCGGAACCACGCCGATGCCTCCGCCCGCCTCGCCGCGGCCGCCGGCTGCTCCGCCCGGACCACCGCCCTGATCCGCGACCAGAACGCGCCGCGCGACGCCGAGTTCGGGGAGCTGCTGCGGCTCGCCGACGAGGCGAACTGATGGCCGCGGCCGGCGCCCCGCCCGGAGCCCGCCCGTCGGTCGCCTTCGGCGAGGGCCGCCGCCCCGAGGCGACCGTGACCCACGTCCAGCTGCCGGAGTTCGCCGGACCGCTCGCGCTGCTCCTCGCGCTCATCGAGGCCCGCCAGCTCGACGTCCTCACCGTGCCGCTCGGCGACCTCGCCGATGCCTATCTCGAGGCGCTCGCCTCGCTCGACGATGACCGGCTCGGGAACGTCAGCTCGTTCATCGCGATCGCCAGCCAGCTCATCCTGATCAAGAGCCGGGCGATGCTGCCGCGCCAGCCGGAGCTGGCGCCCGGCGTCCTGCCCGAGGACGAGCCGGATCCGGAGGCCGAGCTGCGCGCCCGCCTGCTCCTCTATCGGGCCTACCGTGATGCCGGCGCCAGACTCCAGGAGGAGGCCCGCGGACGGGTCGGGCTCTTCCGGCGCGAGCCGGCCGTTGCGTCCGCGGCGGCCCTCGCCGGTGCCCGACCCAGCGACGCGCCGCCGCTCGAGACGGCGCTCCTCGTCGGCGCGCTCGACGGGCTCGCCCGGATCGCGCCGCCGCCGGACATCCCGCCGGAGGTCGTCCCGCGGACCATCACGCTCGCCGAGCGGGCCGAGATCATCCGGGCGGCGATCCTGGGGGCCGGCGCTGGTCCGGTCGTGCTCCAGGAGCTCCTGCGGGGCGTCCGGGACCGGGTCGTCGTCGCGGTGACGTTCCTCGCGATGCTCGAGCTCATGAAGATGCGCGAGATCGTCGTGACCCAGGACGAGCCGTGGGGTCCGATCGTCGCCCGGTCGACGACGCCCGAGGAGCGGGGCGCCGGAACGGCATTGGACGCCGCTCCCCACGCCGCCCCCGACGCCGCCGACGCCGCGGACGCTGACGCCGACGGCCGGCGTCGCGACGTCAGAGCTTCCCCGACGCCAGGACGATCGGGCCCGTCGGCGCGGGGACGCCGCCGGTGGGCTCCAGCGAGATGGCGAAGACGTCGACCTTTCCGGCGGGCGCGACCACATGGCTGCCTTTGCCGGATCCATCAGTGGAGAACGTTCCTGCAGGGCGCGGCGTGCCGCCGGCGATCGTCCAGAGCTCGTA
>DASTVH010000180.1:0-4820 GCA_035759195.1 Candidatus Limnocylindrales bacterium | reverse complement strand
GGCCGTCGGTCGCGGCCGCCCTCGTGGCGCTCGTGGCGTCGCAGGCGGTCATGGTCCTGATCATGACGATGACACCTGTCCACATGACGGCTAACGGCCACCACGTCGAGTCGATCGGGCTCGTGATCAGCGGTCACACGTTCGGGATGTATGCCCTCGCGCCGATCTCGGGACGGCTCAGCGACCGGTTCGGGAGCGGCCGGGTGATCCTCGCAGGCCTCGTCGTGCTGGCCGGCGCGTCGCTGCTTGCGGCGGTCGCGCCGCCGGACGGCGGCGTGGTGCTGTTCGTCGCCTTGTTCCTCCTCGGATTCGGCTGGAACCTTGGGTTCGTGGCCGGCAGCACGCTCCTGACGCGGGGTGTCGACGTGGCCGATCGGACGCGCGTCCAGGGCCTGGCCGACTCACTGATCTGGAGCAGCGCCGCCGTCGCCAGCCTCGGCTCGGGCATCGTGCTCGCATTCGCGAGCTTCACCGCGCTCAGCCTGCTCGGTTGCGCACTCGTGATCCTGCCGCTGTGGCTCGTCGTCGCCCGCCGGCGTGCGATCGCCGCGGCCGGCTGATGCGGTCCCTCGGCGGTCAGTCGTCCCGAACGAGCTCGCGGACGACCCATGCCGCGAGCACGCGCGCACAGTCGGCGACCTCGTCGAGCGGGACGTGTTCGTCGGCGCTGTGGGCGACCCTCGCGTCGCCGGGCCCGTAGATCACGGTCGGCGTCGCGCCCTCGTTGACGAGCAGCCGCATGTCGGCGCCGTACGGGGCCCCGACGGTCGCCGGACGCCGGCCCAGCGCGGCTTCCGCCGCGGTCGCGACCGAGATGGGCAGCGGGTCGTCGGGTGAGACGCGGGCGGACGAGAAGCGCCCGCCGGTGATCTCGAGACCGACCCGGTGCTCGCGCAGGAACGGGTCGGCGGCCGCGGCAGCCTCGATGCAGGCCCGCAGCTCGGCCTCCGCGTCACGCCACGTCTGGCCGAGCCGGACGCCGTAGCGACCCTCGGCGACGACCCGGTCGAGGACCGTCGACGCCCACTCGCCGCCCTCGACCTTGCCGATGATCGTCGGATACGGCAGGCCGAGCGCGGTCATCAGCGGGTCGGTCTCCGAAGCGTTGCGGGCCGCCTCGTCGGCCTCGAGCGCGCGAATGAGCGTGTAGAGGTTGTCGAGCGCCGACACGCCCTCGCGGCGCTTCGAGGCATGTGCCGCCCGTCCCGGCACGACGAGCCGGAACGTGATCGCCCCGGCATGGGCGACGACGAGATCGAGGCTCGTCGGCTCGGTGATGACGGCGGCGTCGCCCGTCCAGCCGGCCCGGATCGCCGCCAGCATGCCCTGGCCGCCATCCTCCTCCGAGGGCACGGACACGACGGCGAGCTCACCGTCGAGCGCCTCGGCCGCGCCGGATGCGACGACCGCCCGGACTGCCCCGAGGATCGCCGCGACGCCTCCCTTCATGTCGCACGTTCCGCGGCCGTACATCGCCCCGTTCCGGATCTCGCCGCCCCAGGGATCGGCGGTCCACGTGGTGAGGTCGCCGGCCGGGACGACGTCGACGTGGCCGACGAGAAGGACGCGCCGTCCTCCCGCTCGACCGAGCCGCCCGCCGACGACCGGAAGCGTCGAGCGGGGCATCTCGGAACCCGGGAAGTCGGGATCGGCGGCGAACGGTACCGGGTCGGTCTCCACGCGTTCGACCGTCAGCCCGGCGTCACCGAGGAGTCGCTCCATGAGCTCCTGGACCGCTTCCTCGGATCCCGTGATCGAGGGCGTCCGCACGAGCGCGCGGAGATCGTCGTGGAGGCGACCCGGGTCAACGGCCGCGACGGCCCGCGCGGTCAGGGTTCCGGCAGACTCGTTCGTCACGATGGCTTCTTCCGGGCGACCCAGATCTGTTCGGCTCCGTATTCCGGCGGAGCCATGGCGTAGTCGCTGTACTCGGCGAGGGGCTCGAAGCCGGCCCGGACAAGAAGGTGGCGCATCTCGTGGCGGTACGTCCAGCGGAGCGTCAGGATCTCCACCTCGGAGCGAGCGGGGTGGCCGAGGGCATCCAGCTCCTCGAACAGCCAGGGCTGCCTGAAGCGCTGTGCGACGCGATCGTTCTGCCGGCCCAGGATCGTGACTCGCACCGGGCGGCCGGTGTCGGGGTTGAGGAACGTGCCGTGGTGCATCGGTTCGGTCGACTCCGCGGGCGCGAGGATGTCGAGGCGAGGATCGAAGAGGTCGATCGCGACGAGGCCGTCGGGGCGAAGCTGCCGGCCGATCGTCTCGAGGGCCAGGAGCTGCGAATCGGGATCAGGCGCCGCCATGAAGACGCGGAACGCGGCGAAGACGAGCCCGAAGCCGCTCCCCGCGATCGTCCTCGTGAAGTCGCCCTCGACGAGCCTCAGGCGCCGTCTGACCTCGGGCGTCAGCCGATCCGCGCGGGTCTGCGCCCGGGCGAGCATCGCCGGCGAGCGATCGACCCCGACGACCTCGAAGCCCGCGGCGGCGAGCGGCACGGCGATCCGCCCGGTGCCGCAGCCGAGGTCGAGGACGGGGCCGCCCGTGTCCGCGGCCAGGCCGCGAAAAAAGGCGACGTCGTCACCGCCGGGGATCTCCGCGTGCATGACGTCGTAGATCGCTACATGGAGCCCCTCGCCCGAGTAGAACGCTCGCTCGTTCATCCCCGCAGGATCGGCCGGGTCAGGCAGGTCGGCCCGCCCGAGCCGTTCTCCCCGACCTCCTCGAGCGGGACGGCGTGGACCTCGCAGCCGGCCGCCTCGAGGGCCCGCCGTGTGTCGGGATTTCCCTCGGCCACCACGACGACGCCCGGGCGGACGGCGAGGACGTTGCAGCCGAGGGTCGGGTATTCGGCCTCGGGCACCTCGACGAGCCGCACGCCGAGTTCGCGGAGGAGCTGCCAAAGCCCGACCGGGAGGAGCGGCAGGAAGACGATCGCCAGGTCGGCCGCGACCGGCGAGATCACCGAGAGCAGGTGGACGAGCTCGGCCGGACCCCGCCAGTAGGGGACGTCGAAGACCCGGACGTCGCCGCCGACGATCCCCGCGAGCTGGCGGGCCCCGTCCTCGTTCGTCCGCAGCGTCCGGCCGACGCAGAGCAGGTCCGACCGGAGCCAGAACGTGTCGCCGCCCTCGAGCGTTCCGGGCGGCTCGATCCGGCCGGCCGTCGGGATGCCGTGGGCGGAGGTCCAGCCCTCGACGACAGCGGGTTCGGAGGCCCGGTTCGGCTTGCCCGGCCGGAGGGGGATGGCGCCGCGGTCGGAGACGAGGAGCGGGTCGAACGTGTAGACGAGGTCCGGATCGTCGGTCTCGACATCGAGGACGTGGACGGTCACTCCGAGCCGGGCGAGCAGCTCGACGAAGCCGTCGTGCTCGCGCCGCGCCCGCTCGAGGTCGACCGGCCGCAGGAAGCCATGGTCCGGATTCTCGAAGGCGCGCCCGAATGCGGGGCCGGGCCGCTTGACGAGCACGTCGCGCAGGTCGGCCGTCATGCTCCGGGCGCCGTAGGAGCGGAGCGCCGTCGTCACCGCGCCAGTATGCCGCCGCGGGGAGTTCCCATCCGGCGCCCGGCGACGTAGGCTGGACGGTGATGAACGGCTACGTCGCGATCGCCCGCATCGAGGGGGTCCGGCCGAGACGGGTCGGCGCTGAACGGCGCGCGCAACCGGATCCGGAGCGGGCCGCGACGGCCCGGGCGCGAGCGGATGACGCTGCCCTGGCCGACCTCACAGAGACGGCCGTCAGGGATTCGCTGATCGAGCGGGCCGACGCACTCCGCGATCGCTGGTCGCAGCTGACGTTCTTCCTGCTCGACGCCGAGAGCTGGCGCTGACCCGACCCTGCACGTTGCCCACGCCGCCGTCAGGCGGCGTCAACCGCCGATGGTCCCGAACCGCGCCGGATCGAGGCCGGCCGGGATGGGCGGGGCTGAGCCGGCGACGAGGTCCGCGACGAGGCGAGCCGTCGCCGGCCCGGTCGAGATCCCCCACGGCCCGTGGCCGGCGGCGACGAAGGCGCGCTCGATCCCGGGGACCGCACCCACGAGCGGCCGGCGGTCTGCCGACACCGGCCGGGCGCAGGAGCGGACGCCGGTCCCCTCCGCGTCGGCGATGGCCGGCACGAAGCGCGCGCCGCGCTGCCGGAGCCGTTCGATGAATGCCGGGGCCGCCGGCTCCGCGTCGAGGAACGTCGAACCGAGCGCGCTCGTGCCGTCCGCCGTCACGAGGCTGAACCCGAACGCCGAGCCGGTCGGGTCGTCGACGGCGACGGGGCGGCCGTCCTCGGGTTCGATGTCGATCTCGGCCTCCTCGAGGACGTGCCGCGGCGGGTCGGCGAGCCGGACCGCGGCGACGACGCCCCACACCGAATGGATCGGGCGCCACCGGCGAGTCGGGTCGAGCACGGTCGGCGTCCATGGCCCGGCGGCCACGACGACCGCCCCGGCCGGATCCACGTGCCCGTCGGCCGCGACGCCCTCCGCGGTCCCGCCGCGGACCGCGAGCTGCACCTCCGACGCCGTCCTCAGCTCCGCCCCGGCCCGGGCAGCGAGTGCGGCGAAGGCCCGGCTCGCGGTGGCCGGGCCAACCGGGTAACCGATCGCGAGCCGGCAGGCGACGACGTCGGGGGCGAGTGCAGGCTCCAGACGGCGGGTCGCCGGCGCGTCGAGGAGCTCCGGTGCCGCCGCCGGGTAGGCCGTTCGCCATGCCTCGGCGGTCGCCCGGGCCGCGCCGCCGCCGGCGCCGTCGACGGCCAGCAGGCCGGCCGGTTCCGACCCGATCCGGAAGGCGGCCGGATCGGCCGCCTCGAGATCCCGGTAGAGCGCCAGCG
>DASTVH010000179.1:0-3395 GCA_035759195.1 Candidatus Limnocylindrales bacterium | reverse complement strand
GTTCGAGACGATCGGCGTCTACGGGCTCGACGGCGCTCGGCAGGCGCAGCTCACGATGCCGCCCGGATGGACCCCGTCCGGCGACCACGACCCGAAGTGGATGCCGGACGGTACCTCGTTCTGGGTCGAGGACTGGGAGCTGCCGCTCGACGGCAGCCCGCCGCGGCGGCTCCCGTGGCGGGGGGGCGACCCTTACGCCACGTACTCGCCCGACGGATCGCTCGTCGCGTACGACCTCGGGAGCATCGGGCTGATGGTTACGCGGCCCGACGGCTCCGAACCTCGGAGGGTGTTCCCTCGGCAGGTCGAACCGGCCGCCGACTGGGGCCACCCCTGGTCACCGACCGGCGATCGGATCGCGTTCACCACCCAGGTCGGTGGCCCTGCCGCCCCCGTGGACCTGAACGTCGTCGATGTCGCGACCGGATCGGTGACCCAGCTGGCCGAAGGGGAGCCCGGGGAGAGCCTCCAAGCGGTCGGGTTCTCACCGCAGGGGGACCGCATCCTCTTCTCGAGCACCTCGAGCACCCTCGTCAGGAGCGGCCGACTGGTCGAGTCATCGCTGTGGAGCATCGGCGTCGACGGGTCCGACCCTCGCGTCATTGTCGCCGGGACGGAGGATGGATATTGGCTCTCGCGGTGATCATGCGCGGCTGGAGTGACGGCGCCCATCCTGGATTCCATCGAGTTCCACGCCCATGAAGCGCATCGGAGGAAAGAAATGAAGAGATTCGTGATCACAGCACTTTTCATCAGCATCCTGTCCGGGTGTGCGGGGGCTGCCCCGACGCCCAGCCCGAGCGGCAAGCCGTCAAGTGCCGCTCCGTCGACGACCGAACCGAGCTCGTCAGCTGTGGCCAGCTCGTCGTTGGACCCGGAGGACACCTCGGCATGGCTGCCCTTCACCTCGGAGCGCTACGGGTTCCGCATGGCGTACCCGCCCGACTGGTCGGCCCACCCTGGGAATGGCGATTGGACCTTCCCCGAAGACACCGCCTGGCCCGACGGCGTGGAGCGCACCGACTGGTTCTACCTCGACGGGGCCGACGGAAGTGCGGCCGCGTCGGCCTGGTCGGTGGCGCTGGAGCCCGGCATCTCGGCCGACCAATGGTTCCTCGACTACTGCGCCGTCGAGGCGACGCCCTGTGACGGGACCGAACCGAAGGTTCCCACCAGCCTCGATGGCCACGCGGGTTGGTTCGTTCCCTCCTCAGATCCACAGGCGTACTTCGACATCGCGGACCGGATCTACCTGGTGGTGATCTGGCAGCCAGAGGACCACCCGGCTCTCGAGCCCTATGGCGGCGGCCGCCAGCTTGTCGAGGCGTTCCTGTCCACGATGCAGCTCCTGCCAGGCTAGGTGGGCAACACCGGCGTGACACACCGGTCCGGCCGCGGACGCAGGGCCCGGGTGACCCGATGAAGCCGTCCATGGTCACCGCGGCGAGGCCACGCGCGGCGCCGGGTCTGATGGGTCGGCTCCTGGCGATCGCGATGATCACTGACCGGGACAGCCTCGAGACCGTGCTGGAGATCAACCTTCGACTGAGACCGACGCCGAAGCACTTGCAGCGACCGGCCTCGGCGCCACGCGGAGCCCCGCCTGTCGACAGCGTGAAGGAAGGCGGAAGATGCGGCTTGCCGTGAGCCATCAGCGCGTGATGGCCATGCCGGGGGTGGCGCTGGTCCTCGCGCTCTCGCTGGTCGCGTGCCAGTCCGGGGATGGCGAGGAGAGCAGCACCGGTCCGACCCCCGGGCAGGCGCAGACCCCCTCGCCCCGAACCGAGCTGGAACTGCCGGACATCACCAGCGTGAGGCGGGCGGGCGCTGAGGCGATCCGGGCCCCGTCGAGCGCGGACTGGGTCCTCGTGGACTTCGGACGTGCATGGGTGAGCAAGGTGGGCAAGGGCATCGGGGTCTACGACGCCGAGACCGGTCGTCTTCAGGGTTCGGTCGCCGTCCCGCAGTCGCCGTGTGCCTCGATGGATTCGGGGTTCGGTGCCCTGTGGACGGCAACGTGCGGAACGCAGGGGGTCGCGCGCATCAACCCTGAAACCGGCAAGCTCACCGGGTGGGTGGCGGTCGATGTGCCGGCCGAAGGAGAGTCGAGCATCGGCGCCGGCGAGGGCGGCATCTGGGCGATTGCCGATGGAGATGACTGTTCCGGGTGCGTGCTCGTTCGGATCGACCCGGAGACCGTCGAGATCTCCAACACGTACGACGTACCGGAAGGGGGCACCGCCGTGCGTGCCGGCCTCGGTGGGATCTGGATCACCTACGCATCGGAGGATCGCGTCGTGCGCGTTGACGCCGCGACGGGCGAGGTCGTGTCGGAGATCGAGGTCGGTTCCGGCCCTCGGTTCTTGGATGTGGGTGAGGGCGGGGTGTGGGTCATGGACCAGCTCGATGGATCGGTGTCCCACGTCGACCCAACGTCCAACGAGGTCGTCGCCACGATCCCGGTGGACGCCGCAGCCATCTTGGGCGGCGATGTCACCGTCGGAGCGGGGTTCGTCTGGCTCCGTGCCAGCTCCGAGATGGTCGCACAGATCGACCCCGCCACCGATCGCGTCGTTGCGCGGATCGGGCGCCCGCAGGCCAGCGGAGGCGTGCACGCAAGCGAGGGGCAGCTCTGGATCGTGGCCCATTTCGAGACGCCGGAAGGGTGGCGGGCGGTGCTCTACCGGATCTCGATCACGGATGGGTAGCCACGACTTCTTGTCTCACGACCGCACTCGGCGCGTTCGCCGACCGATCCCCAGTCGGGAGTACCCTTCATATGAGCCCGACGGACGTCTGTTCCTCTCCTGGCCACACCGAAGCGAGTTCTGGATCCTCGACGACGAGCACCGCAGCAAGTGCGACGAGCCTGAGGGCAGTCATCCGAGGTCGGGATGACGAGGGGCGAATGTCCGTCATCGGATCGTCACCTACGCCCCATCTCTCGCAGCATCCCGACGAGCACCGCCCCGAGCGTCCGGTCCTCCTTGCATCGATCGGCAGGTCGGCCGCCGGCAGGCTTCAGCGAAGCCGCGGTCGTCGGCGAAGAGGAAGCCCGAGACAAGCGTGGATCGTCCGGATTCGTCGCTCAACTGCTTGACCACGGACCCCCTGCCTTTCGTGCGGCGAGTATGGGGCGGTCGTGGGAACCGGACAAGGTGATGACGAACACGCTCCGATGGTGTTGTTCCGCACCAGTCAGCCTGCCCTTCCCCGCGGGTGTGCGAAGGAGCCTTGTCGGCCCCGCGGCTAGCTGCGCGATCGCTTCTTCAGATCCGAGAGGATCTCGCGCGCCGCGTTCGCGCCGGGTGCGCCCGTCACGCCGCCTCCCGGATGCGCTCCCGAGCCGCACAGGTACAGCCCCGGCACGCCGAACCGGTACCGCGCGTGGCCCA
>DASTVH010000178.1:0-5764 GCA_035759195.1 Candidatus Limnocylindrales bacterium | reverse complement strand
TCGCTACGCCGACGAGTTCAACCTCTCATCGGTCGCTCCCGAGCAGGCCCGGGAGAAGTACCGCGGCTTGACCGCGGCGTGCGAGGCGATCGGGCGCGATCCGGCGAGCGTCACGCGCTCGGCGATGGTCGGGACGCTGATCGGCCGGGACGATGCGGAGTACCGACGTCGCCAGGAGGCGCTCCTGGGCGTCTTCGGTCCGGGCGAGGACGCCGACGACTGGTTCCGGACGCGCGAGAAGCGTTGGATCCTCGGCACGCCCGACCAGGCCCGCGAGATGGTCGCCCGGTTCGCCGACGCGGGCGCCGAGCGGCTCATGCTCCAGGACTTCGTGCCGCGCGATCTCGAGATGGTCGACCTGATGGCCGAAGTCCTGCTGTGAGGGGGCCGCTCGGCAGGACGGATCGTCCGGACGGCACGTAGCGGCCGCCGCCGCGGGCGCCGATACTGCCGCCGATGGCTTCCTCCGCTCCCGACCCCGCGATCCACGTCGACGAGCCGGTCCGGCGCGGCCTCGAGCTCCTCATGACCCGCGGCGTCGCGTCGTTCGCAATCGGCGTGCTGGCGGTCGTCGTCACCGCCGTCTCGGCGGAGGGAGTGCTCCACCAGGTCGGCCACCTCGCGCTGCCCGGACTGCTCGTGTTCGTGGTCGTCGCCCGGACCGTCCACGTCGCTCTCACTCGCGACGCGCCCGCCGACGAGGGCGTCTGGCGGCGTGTGTTCGGAATCGCCAGGACCGAGACGCTGCTGGCGGCGGTTGTTGCGGCGGCGGTTCCCGCGATGTGGGCGCTCGGCGGCATCGCGATCCTGCTCCGCCACACCCATCACGACGCGGAGCTCGGCGTCGTGGTCGGGTTCTGGATCCCGGTCGGGATCATCCTGTGGGGCTCCGCGACCGTCGCCTGGCTCGAGGACTGCCGCGAGCGGCTGGCGCGGGCGGTTCGCGAATCCGAGCGGCGGTTCAGGACGTACTGGCGGGACGTCGGCCGAGCCGCCTGACGCCGGGCCGCCTCGAACCCATCGGTCGGGGCCGACTCTTGCGACGGGTCACGCCCCGTCTTCGGCCACCTCCGACGCCGCGCGGTAGCGCGCGTCATCGCGCCGGATCGGGTCCGGGTTCGTGCCACGCGCGCGGGCGAGCCGCTCGGTCAGGAGCTGGAGCGGCGTCGCCGAGCCGACGAGCGCGGCGACCGGTGCCGGCAGTGACGGCGCCTCCTCGACGATGAGCCGGCCGGCCGGCGTCAGCTCCGCGCTCAGGTCGCCGTCCGCGTCGCGGGCGAGGATCGCCGCGCTCCGGATCCCCAGGACGCGGGCCGCTCCCAGCGCCTGGTGGGCCCGCTCGAGGCGCTCCTCGCGGGAGTCGCGGTCCGTCAGGACGAGGACCAGGCCGGTCGATTCGTCGGTCGCCGGCAGGTGGCCGTGGAGGAACGTCTCCAGGTCGCGCATCGCCGACGGCAGCCACGAGGCCTCCTCGACCTTGAGGACGAGCTCCCGGGCGGCGGGGCGGTCAGCGCCCGAGGCGAGGACGAGCAGGTGGCGGGCGTCGGCGAGGTGGGCGGCGATGCCCTCCGACCCCGCCTCGTCGCGGGTGCCCGCGGCGACGAGGGCGACGACGTCGTCGACCGGCAGAGATCGGCCCGACAGGTGGGCCCCGACCGCCGCTCCGGCGACGACCGGCGAGAGGTAGCCGACCGTATGGCACCAGCTCCGGTCGAGCTCGACGGTCGCGACGACGATCTCGGCGATCTGGGCTCCGGGCGAGTCCGCGCTCGCGGTGATCAGGGCCGTGGTCGCGCCCGCCGCGGCCGCCGCCGCGAGCGCCCGGTTCGTCGCCGGGGTGCCGCCCTCGTGGGACACGCCGATGACGAGTCCGCTCGACGGCGGGTCGAGTGCCAGCTCGAACGCCTGGACGGACACGACCGAGCCCGGCCCGCCATGCATCCCGGCTGCCCGGATCCCCTCGCGGAGGATCTCGACGATGGCCAGGCCCGCGTGCTCGCTCGTGCCGCAGCCGGTGAGCACGATCCGGTCGCCGGCGCTCGCCGCCTGGCCGACGGCCCCGGCGAGGCGCCCGGCCGGTCCGCTCGGGTCGGCGAGCCGCTCGAGGATCCGGCCGGCCAGGGCGGGTTCGGCCGCGATCATCTCGGTCATGTGGTACGGGGGACCGGCGCGGAGCGACGGCTGGTCGGCGGCGCGCCAGGGGTCGGGGGCCGCATCCAGCGGTGCCTGCGGGTCGAAGCGGGCGTTCGTCGGGGACATCCCGGCAGTCTAGGGCGCCAGAAGGCGAACGATGTCGGCGGGGCCCGGCCGGCGCGACGGCTGCGCGAACCTGGTGCCGACGTCGGCCGGGCGTACCCTTCGGTTGAAGCGAAGGAGCGGTTCATGCAGGTAGGCGTTCTCATTCCGCAGGGTTGGAAAGGCGAATACGACGGCTGGGATCCGGCCGCCGCCTGGGCGCGAACGATCGAGCTGGCGCGCCAGGCCGAGGAACTCGGGTTCGAGTCCGAGTGGGTCTTCGACCACTTCACGACGGTCCCGGAGCCGACCGACGAGATCACGTTCGAGTCGTTCTCTACGCTGTCGGCGCTCGCGATGGTGACCGACCGGGTACGGATCGGCCACATGGTGATCTGCACCGGGTTCCGCAATCCTGCTCTCACGGCGAAGATGGCTTCGACGCTCGACGTCATCAGCAGCGGCCGCTTCGAGCTCGGGATCGGGGCCGGCTGGAAGGACGACGAGTGGATCGCCTACGGCTACGGCTTCCCGGAGACGCCGGTCCGACTGGCGCAGCTACGCGACCATCTCGAAGTGATCAGCAGGATGCTCATGCCCGGCCGGGCGACGTTCAAGGGCGAGCACGCATCCGTTCAGGACGCAATCAACGAGCCGAAGGGCATCCAGCAGCCGCGGATCCCGATCATCGTCGGGGGCAACGGCAAGAACGTGACGATGCGCCTCGCGGCCCGCTTCGCCGATGAGCTGAACCTCGTCTTCCGCCCCCTCCCGGAGATGGTCGAGCTGATGGCCCTGGCCCGGCAGCGTTGCGAGGAGATCGGCCGAGACCCCGCGACGCTGCGCCTGTCGCTCTATGTCGCCGATCCGGAGGTCCGCCAGCCCGGTGCGCAGCGGGTCGACCTGCTCGGGCGGCTGGCCGAGACCGGGCTCGATCGGCTCGTCGCGTTCCCGACGCGCTACGGCGCGAGGCCGGAGGTCCAGGCACGTTTCGCCGAGGACTGCCGCGCCGCGGGTCTGCTCGCCGGCGAGGCGGTCGCGACCGGCTGAGGAACCCGCCTCACCCAGGAGCCGCCTGGATCACGGTCAGCGGCCGATGCTCGTCGTGGCGTCGCCCTCACGGAGGTCCGGCCGCGTTGCGGCGGCGGGAGGACCTGAGGGTCCCGAGCCGCCGCAGAGGCGCGTAGCGGAACCAGGCCCGAGCGACGAGGAGCTCGACCGGCACGGGGCCGTAGCGGCGCGAATCGACCGGCTGGCCGTGGCCGGCCGCGAGGAGCGCGGCATCGGGGGCGTCCGACAGCAGCCAGGCCTCGTCGGCGCCGAGGATCAGGAATCCGTCGGCGTACGGGACGCGGTCGCCGGGCCCCGCCGCGACGCGTTTGATCGCGAGCTCGTCGGTGTCGGGCTCGCGGAACACGACGACCGAGCCGCGGCGAGGCCAGCGGGCGACCGTCGGGTCGACGAGCAGCCAGTCACCGGCCTCGATCGCGGGGCTCATCGAGGCCTCGGTGACCGCGACCCGCCACGGGCCGCGCAGCCGCGCCCCGACGGGTGCGGCGCGGCGCGGTGAGTTCAGCGGGGCGGGATCAGCCGGGGCGGCCGGCGACGCGGGTCTTCTCGTTGCCGCCGGTGGCCTTCCAGGCGGCGTCGATCTCGTCGATCTGCTCGAGCAGCTTCTTCGCGTCGGCGATGTCGGTCGAGGCCTTGACCTTGCTCACCTGCTTGGTCGCATTCCAGAAGAGCTCGTGGAGGTTCGGGACCTTGTCGAGGTGCTCCGGCTTGAAGTAGTCGTGCCAGAGGACGTCGAGATGGTGCTTCACGAGATCGGCCCGCTCCTCCTTGATGTGGATCGCGCGGGTCGTGAAGGCAGCGTCGCTGTTCGCGCCCATCTTCTCGATGATCTTGTAGCAGGATTCGGCTTCGATCCGGGCCTGCTCGGGATCGTAGACCCCGCAGGGCAGGTCGCAGTGGGCGCGGACGACGGTCGAGGGGGCGAGCCATCGGCTGAGGCGGGACATGGGGCTCCTTCCGGGCACTGAAGGTGTTCCGTGGCGGCCGCGGGATGAGCGGCGGCGCCGAGATTCGAAGTGTCCGAGCCGGGCGATGGCCTGTCAAACGGCCCGGGTCACGGGACGCTGGTCAACGCCACCGTCTGTGCCGCGACCGGCACCGCCAGGTACATCCCGATCGATCGTGTCACGCCGGCAAGGAGACACGGGCCCGGGTCCTGAAGCGTCTGCCCGGCCACCTCGAAGCCGTCGCCGACCCGTCGAAGGACGAACGTGGTGGTCTGGTCGCACTTCCCGCCCAGCCACGTGACGACGAGCACGTCCGGCTGGCCCTCCAGGTTCTCGATGCCATCGCCGTGCGGGACTGCGGGCGCAACGGACAGGACCAGTCCCGTGTGGTCTTCCACGACCACCGAGAGGCCGGCGATCGGCCCGTTGGCCTCGATCCGTGTCTCCAGCCGGCGAGCGGGCAGCAGGCAGCTCGCAGCCACCAGAACGAGGACCATGACCGTAAGGCAACGAGCGCCCACCCGCCGAGTCTACGGCCGGCGCGTTGCCGGGGCGTCCGCGGTCGTCTAGGATCGGCTGAGGGAGACGTCCTGCAGCGGTCCGGCGGCATCGCCGCCGGCAGTGCTGCGATCGGGCGCTTCCTGTGGCAACCGCAGGTTCGATTCCTGCCCCCGCTCGTCGTGGTGGGCCTGCCTCGACGCAAGCAGGCCGTCGGCCATGCAGGCTTCGGGCCTCCGCCGCCGGACTGCGGCCCGCCGCGACGAGCACTCGACCGACCGGGAGCGCCGGTCCGCACCGGACACCGCCGTGGAAGAGTTCATCGGGCCGCTCATCGTCCTGATCATCGCGATCCTGCTCGTCCTGCTCGTGCGGGCGACGGTCAGCATCGTGACCGTTCACGACTACGAGCGCGGGCTGCGCTACCGCAACGGCCGCTTCACCGGGCTAGTCGATCCGGGCACCCACATCACGATCCCGCCGTACTCCGAGGTGCACCTCCTCGACGCCCGTCCGGGCGCGATCGCGATCGAGGGCCAGGAGGTCCTGACGGCCGACGGCGTGCCGCTCAAGCTCAGCCTCGTCGCCCGCTACGTCGTCGGCGACCCCGTGGCCGCGATCACCGCCGACCAGAACTTCCTGCGGGCGCTTCACCTCGAGCTCCAGCTCGGGCTGCGCGAGGTCGTAACGGCCGGCACCGTCGACGACATCCTCGCCGAGCGGTCGAAGCTGGGGCCGGCGGTCCTCGAGCGGGTCGCCAGCCATCTCGCCCGGATCGGCATCGAGCTCCTGGCGGCGGACGTTCGGGACCTCATGGTCCCAGGCGATCTCAAGCGGGTCTTCGCCGGCGTCGTTGCCGCCCGCAAGGAAGGCGAGGCGGCGCTCGAGCGGGTCCGGGCCGAGACCGCGGCGCTGCGCAGCCTCGCCAACGCCGGCCGCCTCGTCGAGGACAATCCGGGGCTACTGCAGCTCCGGATGCTCCAGCAACTGGCGGGCTCGTCCGGCAACACGGT
>DASTVH010000177.1:0-14631 GCA_035759195.1 Candidatus Limnocylindrales bacterium | reverse complement strand
TGTGCGCTCCGAACGCGTCGATCGCCCGCTGCGCGTCGACCCGCGCACGGTTGAATCGGCGGTCGACGATCCGCTGGACGCGGGCACGGAGCGGCTGGAACAGTGCCGCCGCCAGCAACGTGGACACCGCGACGGCGAGCGTGTCGTTGTTCGTGAACGGCGCCAGCACCGCCTGGAGCCCGACGATCGCGCCACCGACGAACGCCGCAAGCAGGACCGTGACCAGGACCCAGGCGATCGTCCGGCTGATCACCCGATCGATCTCGTACAGCCGGTAGCGCAGCACCGCGATCGCGACCGAGACGGGGATCGCCGCCAGCGACAGACCGAACAGCAGATTGGCAACGGGGCCCGCCAACGACCCCTGGATCGCACCGGCCGCGTACACAAGCCCGAAGAAGCTCACGCCGAGTAGCGGGACCTTGAGCTGCTGTCGCTCGACGATTGATCCGCGCCGGTACCGGGCCACGACCGATGACAGGCCGGCAGCGGTCACGGCGACCAGGCCGATGGACAAGGGCGCGCCGAACCAGGCCCACCAGGAGCCCGTGTCGACCAGGCCGATCGGATTCGGGACGGACCAGACGAAGACGTCGTCACGCAGGACGACCAGCTCCGTACCCAGCGCGGTCACACCGAGCATGGTGCAGACCATCAGGATCTCGAGCGCGACCACCCATCGCCAGCGCGGCGAAGGGATTCGCCCGTCGGGGAACGTCAGGAGCAGGTGGAAGATCGGGAAGATCAGGGCGACCCACGAACAGTTGCTGGCCCAGATCGCCAGCCATATGACCGGGTCGACCGCCGTGGGCGGCGGTTCGAGGCCTTCGAGCCAGCGGCTGACGAGCGTCGCCAGCGGCACCGCCAGCGCCGGCAGCATCAGCAGCCAACCGATGAGGTTTCCGGGCTGCCGCGAGAGGATCAGGGAGCCACTGAGGAGGAACGCAACAAGACTCACCAGCGAGGACCAGGTGGCCAGCATGCCGAGGAGGGAAGAGTCCGGCGGCTCCTCGGGAAACGTCGCGGCCACGACGGCGATGACGACAAGCGCCGCGGCCGCCAGCACCCACACGAGCCGTGCCGTTCGAGGCCCCTGACGTGAGGCGGCGGCTGTCTGGCGTGCGTGGGACACGGTCATGGCACCGGATCCTGCGGGAGCGACGTTCGCAAAACGTTACGAGATTCGGGGGCAAAGGGGTACCGTTACGCGTGCGATGCGCCGCCCATCGAGGCCTCACATCCGTCCGTTCGCCGACGACGTCGGGCTCCAGATCCGCGTTCTCGGCCCGCTCGAGATCCGGGTGGACGGCATGCCCCTCGTCGTGGACACGCGCAAGGCCCTGGCCATCGTGGCGCTGCTGGCGGTCGAGCGGCGGCCGTTCGGCCGCGACGAGCTGGCCGCGCTCCTCTGGGAGGAGTCGGACGACGAGTCGGCCCGGGGAGCCCTTCGACGCACGCTGTCGGTGCTGCGCGGCGCGCTGGGCGACCGCTGGCTGCGCGTGGACCGGTCCACGGTGACCCTCGACGACGCCGCCCGCCTGGACCTCGCCGCGCTCGAGGCGGCAACCGCCTCGGACGACCCGGCAGCCCTGCGCGCCGCGGCCGCGCTCGCGCGGGGGCCGTTCCTCGCCGGGTTCTCTCTGCGCGACAGCACGGGTTTCGACGACTGGCGGGCGACGCGGGCCTCGGCCGTGGAGCGGACGGTCGAGGACGGCCTCGACCGGCTGGCGGCCGCAGAGGAGGCCGACGGGAACGTCGCCGAGGCGCTGGCCGCCGCCGCGCAGCGGGTTGGCCTCGACCCGCTGGACGAGCCGGCCCAACGCCGCCTGATGGCCCTGCTCGCCCGGACGGGCGACCGGGCCGGCGCCATCCGGCAGTACCGGGCCTGCGTGGCCGTCCTCGAGCGCGAGCTGGGCGTGGCGCCTCTCGCCGAGACCACGGAACTGTACGAGTCCATCCGTAACGCACGGCCCGAATCGGCGCCGGCGCCGCCTTCGCCCATCCCGGTGGCTCGGTCCCGTCTCCCCATCGCCGGCCGCGACCCTGACCTGGCCGCGATCCTCGGCGTGCACGGACGGGCGACCCCCGACGGCGGGGTGGTCCTGGTCACGGGGGAGGCCGGCATCGGCAAGACGCGCCTCGCGGAGGCCGTCGCGGAGGCTGTGGCCGACGCGGGTGGTCGGGTCCTCGCCGCGCGGGCGTTCGCCACGGAGTCCTCGATCGCGTACGGACCGATCGTCGACCTCGTGCGTGCGGGGCTCGCCTCACCGAATGGGGCTGCCGCGCTGCGCAGCCTGCCGACCCTGACCATTGCCGAGCTCGGTCGCCTCGGAGCGCTGCCGGAGGCGCTCGCTGACGGCCGGCTGCCCGAGGTCGGGCCCGCGGGTGGTTCCGACGGGCCCGCCGCTCGTGTCCGCCTGCTCGAGGCGATCGCTGCGACCCTGACCGTCCTGGCGGGCGGGCGGGTCCCCGGCCTGGTCGTCGTCGAAGACCTGCAGTGGGCCGATGAGGCCTCCCGCGAGGCGCTGCTGTACTTGGGTCGCCGCCTCACCGGGCGGGCGCTGCTCCTGCTGCTCGCCTGGCGGTCCGAGGACCTCGACGACCTCGGGCTGGCATTCGCGGCGGCGGCGGAGGCGATTCCGGCCGCCTCGGTCCGAGAGCTCGGCCGCCTCGACCGGCCGGCCGTCCGTCGCCTCGCAGCGGCCGCGGCTGCGGCGGGCGGTCCCACGGTGGACGCGGATGGCCTCCTCGAGGCGTCGGAGGGGCTGCCCCTCTACGTCGTCGAGGCGCTGGCCGCCGGCATTCCCGGCGGCGACGGGACCGCGACGACGATCCGAGCCCTGCTTCGGGAGCGGCTCGCCGCCGTGAGCGAGACGGCGGCCCAGGTCCTCGCGGCCGCGGCCGTCATCGGACGCTCGTTCGACCTCCCCCTCGTCCGGGGTGCCAGCGGGCGCTCCGAGGAGGAAACGATCACGGCCCTCGAGGAGCTGGTCCGCCGGGGACTCGTCCGTGAGGTCGTGTCCGGGCGCGGAGCGGGATTCGACTTCGCCCACGCCCGGCTGCGCGAAGCGGCCTACGAGGCGACGAGCCTCGCGCGCCGACGGATGCTGCACCGGCGGACGGCGGACCTTCTGCGGGCGGACCCGGAGCGTCGCGCCGACCCGCGATGGCTTGTCCAGCTGGCCGGCCACGAGCTCGCGGCCGGCCGTGAAGCCGAGGCTGCGGAGGCCTTCTTGCAGGCCGGGCTGCGATCTCGTGCGCTGTACGCGAACCGGGAGGCGGCCGTCCAGCTCGAGACGGCCCTCGCGCTCGGCCACCCCGACGTCGCCGGCATTCAGCAGGCTCTCGGCGAGATCCGCACGGCCGAGGGAAATTACGCGGGGGCGATCGCCGCGCTGGAGGCGGCCGCGGCCGTCGCCGAGGAACCCGCACTCCCCGGCATCGAGCTGCGCCTGGGCCGGGTCCACGCGCGCCGCGGCGATCTCGCGGCGGCCGCGAGCCATCTCGACGCGGCCGTGGACGCCCTTCGCCTCGCCTCGCGCCCGGGCGACGCGAGACTTCTGGCGCGCGCTCTCGTCGAGCGGGCGGTCGTCGCCCAGCGGGCCGGGGAGCTCGACGCGGCGGGCGAGGCTGCATCGCTTGCTTTGACGGTGGCCGATACCGCGGGCGACGTGGCTGGAGCGGGGTCGGCTCACCGCATCCTCGGCCTGGTGGCCCGCGATCGAGGCGACCTGGCGGCCGCCCGCGCGGAACTGCGCCAGAGCCTGGCGTCGGCTGACGACGATCCGGACACTGCCGCCGGGATCGCGGCTCGCAACGCGCTCGCCCTCGTCGAGGCCGCGGCGGGCAACCACGAAGGCGCGATCGATCTCCTTCGGGTGGCCCTCGACGGCTGCCGGCGGATCGGCGAGCGGCACCTCGAGGCGGCCATCCGGAACAACCTCGCCGATCAGCTGCACGCCCTCGAGCGCGAGGAGGAGGCGATGGACCACCTCAAGCGCGCCGTGACGCTGTTCGCGGAGGTCGGTGGCGCGCCCGGCGAGCTCGAGCCCGAGATCTGGAAGCTCATCGCCTGGTAAGTCGAGGAGGTCGTTCGGCCGGGCCGGGTGGCGGGCCCCCCGACTGAGGCTTGACCCGTACGTAACCGACGGCCCGGATCCACGGTCCGCGCGGCCCTTGGTTCCGGGTGGTGCCGTCCGGAAACTGGACTGTCGGGCGCAGGCTCGCCCGCCCGGCTGGGTGGGGCGGTGCGCACGATCTGCGACGAAGGAGGCTCTCCATGAATCAGAACCAGCCCCAGACCGCGGGCGCCTGGCAGCCGACCGCGCCGGTCCGCGCCGGTCCGGCCGAAGGCGTCATCTACGCCGGCTTCTGGATCCGCGTCGTGGCCTGGATCATCGATGGCATCGCGATCGGGGTCCTCACCTCGGCCCTGGCTCCGCTGCTCGGCACGGGCCCGATGGTCGGGGTCGACGGCACGACCTTCGAGGTGAACTACGCGGCGAACGCCCTGGGCGGGCTCGTCGGGCTCGTCTACTTCGTCGGCCTCTGGAGCTGGCGATCCCAGACGCTCGGCATGATGCCGTTCGGGCTCTGGGTCCTCCGTGCCGAGGACGGCGGGCGCCTCGACGTCGTCCGCGCCTTCCTGCGCTATGTCGGCCTGATCATCTCGTTTGCCGTCCTCCTGCTCGGCGTGATCTGGGTCGCCTTCGACGGCAGCAAGCAGGGCTGGCACGACAAGCTCGCGCGGACCGTCGTCGTCCGGCGCTGACCGGCCCGGGATTGAAGACCGAAGAGAGGAGACGGGCGATGAAGGTTCTCGTCGCATACGCCAGCCGTCATGGCGCCACGAAGGGCATCGCGGAACGGATCGCGGCGACCCTCGAGCGGCGAGGGCTGGACGTCGCACTGCGGCCGGCCGAGTCGGCCGGACAGGCCCGCGACTACGACGCGTTCGTCATCGGCAGCGCGGCCTACATGTCGCACTGGCTGAAGGAGGCGACGAACTTCGTGCGGCGCCAGCGAGAGGTTTTGGCGAGCCGTCCGGTCTGGCTGTTCAGCAGCGGGCCGATCGGTACCGAGATGGTCGACGCGAAGGGCCGCGACGTGGTCGAGGCCTCCGAGCCGCAGGAGTTCGCCGAGTTCGGCGGGGCGATCCATCCGCGCGACCAGCAGGTGTTCTTCGGCGCGTACGACCCGGACGCGGAACCGGTCGGGCTCATGGAGCGGATCGGCGCGAAATTCACCCGGATGCCGTCGATCCGCAAGGCGATCCCCGCCGGCGACTTCCGTGATTGGCCGAAGATCGAGGCGTGGGCCGAGGGCATCGCGCGGGAGCTCCAGCTGCTCGGTGCCACCGTCCCGGCGGACGCATGACCCGGCCGGGATCGAACCGGCGCGCGATCCCGGCAAGCCACCGCGACCTCGTCGAATGCCCGCCGGCTGCCGCGCTGACGACCGTCATGCGCGACGGCTCACCGCAGACATCTGTCGTCTGGTGCGACTTCGACGGCGAGTGCGTGCGGGTCAACACGATGCGTGGCTTCGCCAAGGAACGGAACATGCGCCGCGACCCGCGGGTCACCCTCCTCTGCTACGACCCGCGCCAACCGCTGCGATACCTCGAGGTGCGCGGCACGGTTGCGGAGATGACCGAGAGCGGTGCTTCGCAGCACCTCGACGGCCTGGCCTCGAAGTACGCCGGCCGGGCGGTCCGCTATTTCGGCGACGTCATCCCGGCCCGGTTCGCCGAGACCGAACATCCCGTCCTGTGCCGGATCCGGCCCGAACACGTCGTGGCCCTGGACGCGACGGTGGCCGGCGCGTCCGGATGACGATCGCCGCCGCACCCGGGACGGTGCAGGTCCCGGCGTCGCACCTCGATCTGCTGACCCGGCCGATCTGCGGGGTGCTCACGACGATCGGGTCCGACGGCCACCCGCAGTCGAGCCTCGTCTGGGTTGACCACGACGGTACGTGTGCCCGGGTCAACACGACGCTCGAACGCCAGAAGGGCCGGAACCTGCTCGCCGATCCGCGGCTCAGCCTCCTCGTCGTGGATCCCGACAACACCGCGCGGTTCATCCAGATCCGGGGCGAGGCCGAGCTCGTCGTCGATGGCGCGCTCGACCACCTCGACGAGCTGACCCGCACCTACACGCGCCATCCGCGGTACTACGGCTGGATCTACCCGGTCGCGCAGCGAGGACGGGAGACGCGGGTCATCTGCCGGATTCACGCCAGGCGCATCACGCTCGACGCGATCCACGCCTGAGCGCCGCCTCTAGAGGCCTTCGAGGAGCGACCGGATCGCGTGGCCGGTCAGCTCGTCCTTGGCGATGAAGCCGAGGACCCGGCTGCTGGAGAGGCGGGGCCCGTACTCGCTCGCCTCGCGGCTCGAGGTCAGGACGACGAACGGCGGTGGTCCGTCCGCCGCAAGGGCCCGCGCGACCTCGAAGCCCTCGACGTCGGGCAAGCCGATATCGAGGAGGACGAGGTCCGGTCGGAGGGATCGCGCGGCCGCGAGGCCCGAGGTGCCGTCCTCGGACTCTCCGACCACGTCGAAGCCGTCCTCCTCGAGGAGGGCCCGCGCCTGATGGCGGAAGCCGCGATTGTCGTCGACGATGAGGATCGTGTTCATGGGGGCCATCGTGTCATGTCCGGACCCCCTCCTCCTACAGGGTTAGCCCGAACGGGCGGGCCGCTTCGGCGGAACGTTCGTTTGCCCGCCGAGGCCCGTCAAGGCCGGCGGTACGCCTCGCTGAGATGCCCGACGGCCGCCGGGGCGGCACGAATCTCAGGGACGCCCCGATGGATGAACCCAGGCCGCCTGGGGCGTCCCGGCCGGTTCTTCGCGTTCACCGCCACCCGAGCGCAGACGGCATCCGGGCTGACCCTGCCGCACAACTCGGGTCCGCCCCGATGAGTCGAGGCCGGCCGCCGGTCCACGGTGGTGTCCCACGTCCAAGGAGATCCGATGAAGCCACTCGCCCGATCGGCCACGACGTTCGCCGCCGTGCAGGACGGCCCCGACACGCCCGGCTGACGGGTCGGCACGCCGCCGGACCGACGGCCCACTCGGTCCACCCACCTTGCCTGGAGGTCCGTCATGACCCGCATTCTCGGCGTCGCCAGCGCGACGCTTCTCAGCCTGCTCTTCCTCGTCCCGGGCGTGCTCGCAGCAGATCCCTGGCTCCGTGACGAGCACCTGCTCATCAGCACCGGCGGCGACGTGTCCGTTCCGGCCGGTCAACACGCGGACGTACTCGTGATCGTGGACGGAACCGCGACGATCGAGGGCGACGTCGGGGCCGTCCTCGTCGTGAACGGCACGGCGAACTTCGTCGGCGCCACGACCCAGGGCCTCGTGTCCGTGAGCAGCGCCGTAACGCTCGATGCCGCGACGGTCGTCGCCGGCGACATCCGCACGTTCGATTCCACGATTCAACGGGCACAAGGCGCCGTCGTCGAAGGCTCGATCGGCGACCTGACCGGGGCGTTCGCGGACGCGTGGCTCGCCTTCGCCGTCGTGGGCTTCCTTGCCTATCTCGCATTCGCGGTGACCGCAATCGTCGCGGGCGTTGCCCTGGCCGGCCTTGCGTCGAAGCAGGTCCGCCGCGCGGAGCAGATCATCAACGAGGAGCCGATCATGGCGATCGTCGCCAGCCTGGTGGGGCTCCTGGCGATCGTCGCCACGGCGGTCGTCGCGATCGTGACGGTCGTCGGGCTGCCGCTCGGGCTGGGGATCCTCATCCTCGTGCTGCCGGCCCTGCTCGTCGTGGGGTATCTCGTGACGGGGATCTGGATCGGCGACGTCATCCTCTCGCGGACCGCTCCGGGCGTCGCCCGGGAGCGGCCGTATCTCGCCGCCCTCGTCGGGCTCGTGGTCCTCGCCGCGGTCGGCTGGATCCCGTTCGTCGGCGGTCTGCTCGTCCTCCTCGGTTTCGGTGCCGTGATGCTCCTCATGTGGCGCGTCCTGCGTCGCGACGCGCGCCCGGCCGGCTACGTGGGCCATCCGGTCGCGTCTCCGTCGGCCGGCTGAGCCGCTCGCGGGGCCGGCCGCCGCGACCGCGGCGGCCGGCTCCCCTGCGGGATCGCGGCCCTGCGGGTCGGCCACCCGGTTGGACGCGACCGTTGGTGAGGACTACCCTCGGGACGTCGAACGTCCGCCGACGACCTGGGACGCGGCCCCGGGGTGAGGGTGATGCGCCGCGGAGGAAACGACCGTGACCATGCGCGTCGTGATCGCCGACGATTCCCTCCTCGTGCGGGAGGGAGTCGTCCGTTTGCTCGACGAGGCCGGCTTCGAGGTCGTCGGCCAGGCGGGCGACGTCGACGAGCTGCTCGCGGTCATCGAGTCGACGCGACCCGACGTCGCACTCATCGACATCCGGATGCCGCCGACGTTCACCGACGAAGGAATCCGCGCCCTCTCGACGATCCGCGAGCGCCACGGGGACGCGATCGGCATCCTCGTCCTCTCGCATCACACCGAGCCGGCGTTCGCGCTGCGGCTCCTCGAGGACGGCGCTCGCGGCACCGGCTACCTCCTCAAGGATCGCGTCGCCGACCTCGAGGACCTCGCCGATGCCGTCCGCCGCGTCGGTCGTGGCGGGACCGTCGTCGATCCCGCCGTTGTCGCGCCACTCGTGGGCGCCCGGCGCCCTGCGCCGGACCCGCTCGCCGAGCTGACCGAGCGCGAGCGAGAGGTCCTCGGGCTGATGGCCGAGGGGCGCTCCAACCAGGCGATCGCCGACCGCATCTTCGTGACCGGCAAGACGGTCGAGGCCCACATCGCCTCGATCTTCTCGAAGCTGGGCCTGCTGCCGGCCCCGGACGATCACCGTCGGGTGCTGGCCGTTCTGGCCTTTCTGGAGTCGTAGCGGGGCGTTCGTCGGAACGGCCCGGCCCCGGATCCCGGGAGGGTTCAGATAGCGCCGCGTCGCCCCCGCGCGGCTCGCCGCCGGCGACAACGGCTCGGTCTAGGGCTAGCCCGAACCCGCGACATGGGGACCGCTCCGATGCCCGCGCCGGTCGCTTCGCCGACGCTTCGGACACGTCCGAGCCCGCTTCGGTCGGGATCTGGACGCCAGTGCTCGAAAAGGAGACAACTCATGCGTCTGCTCCGCAACCTGGCCCGCCGGCGACTCAGGACGACCCTGACGATCACCGGCATCACCATCGGGATCTGGGCGCTCGTCGTGTTCAGCTCGATGGCCAACAAGGTCGACGCGCTCGTCTCGGGCGGCAGCGACTACTACGCCGGCAAGATCGTCGTCAGCGACGGCGGCTTCGGCGGCATCGGCGGCCAGCCGATGCCGATCGATCAGCTCGCCGAGATCGCCGCGATCGACGGCATCGACCTCGTCGTCCCGACGGTCGCGATGATCGCGAGCGACATCCAGGGCGTCTCGTTCGGCCCGCCGGACCAGATCCAGGCCTTCCCATTCGGGGCCGACCAGGGCCGCGAGACGTACGTTCCGCAGCTCGCCCAGGGCCGGTCGCTGTCGGCGGAGGACGAGGGCCGCGACGTCGCCGTCCTCGGGACGTCGATCGCCGCGAAGCGTGGCGTCGGCGTCGGCGACACGATCGTCCTCCACGAGCGGACGTTCGAGGTCGTCGGCGTCCTGGAACCGACCCTCTCGACGCCGGACACGACGATCGTCGTGCCGTTCACGATCGGCCAGCAGCTCGTCCACGAGGACCTGCCCGCCGTCATCCGTGACGGCGTAGCCGCCGACCAACTTGCCACTGCGTTCATCGTCTATCCGGCGGCGAACGCCGACGACGCCACCGTCGCGGCGGCCATCGAACACCGGTTCCCGGGCGTCAAGGCCCTGACCGGCGACGCCTACGACGCCTCGGTGGGCAGCTCGGTCGGCGTGTTCAACTCGATCATCGTCGGGATCGGGCTCGTGAGCCTGATCGTCGGCGGCCTCTCGGTCATCAACACGATGGCGATGTCGGTCGCCGAGCGGACGCGCGAGATCGGCGTGAAGCGGGCGATCGGCGCCACGCGTCGCCGCATCATCCGCGAGCTCATGGTCGAGGCCGGCGTCATCGGCGCGATCGGCGGCCTCCTCGGCGTCGCCCTGGGCGCCCTCGTCGTCGTCCTCGTGAACGAGGCCGGTCGCTCCTCGGGCACCGTCCTCTTCGAGCTCACGACCGGAACGGCCCTCTTCGCCTTCGCGTTCTCCACGGTCCTCGGCGTGGTCGCCGGGATCATCCCCGCCTGGAGTGCGGCCCGGCTCGACCCGGTCGCCGCCCTTCGCTACGAATAGGAGCAGATCACGATGACGATCCTCGAAGCACGCAACCTCCGAAAGACCTACCGCGTTTCCAAGTCGAACACCGTCGAGGCCCTGCGCGGCGTCGGGGTGACGATCGACGAGGGAGAGATGGTCGCGATCATGGGTCCGTCCGGATCGGGCAAGTCGACCCTCACCCACGTCCTGGGCCTCCTCCACAAGCCCGATCCGAATCACGGCCCGGCACCGGAGCTGCTCTTCGACGGGCAGCCCATGACCGACCTCTCGGATCGCGAGCGGACGAAAATCCGGGCGACCGCGATGGGCTTCGTGTTCCAGGCCTTCAACCTCGTCCCGACCCTCTCGGCGCTCGACAACGTCGCCCTCGCGGCGGAGTACGCCGGCACGAGCCGCTCGAAGGCGCGTGACGCGGCCGGCGAGTCGCTCGAGCTGGTTGGACTTGCCGATCGGGCAGGTCACCGGCCGACCGAGCTGTCGGGAGGCGAGCAGCAGCGCGTCGCGATCGCCCGCGCGCTGGTCAACCGACCGCGCCTGGTCATCGGCGACGAGCCGACGGGCAACCTCGACAGCGCCCGATCGGCCGACATCCTCCGGCTGCTCCGCCGGCTCAACCGCGATCAGCGCCGGACCTTCGTCATCGTGACCCACGATCCCGAGGTCGGCGCGGCCTGTGATCGGGTGATCCGGATGCGGGACGGGCTGGTGGTCAGCGACGGCCGCAGTGCCGCGGCCGCCGTGGCCTGACCGACGCCCCATCGAGAAGGGCCCGGCATCATGGCCGGGCCCTTCTCGTCGCCGGTCAGCCTGCCCCCGTGATCGCCGTCGATTGGGGCTAGCCCGGTTCCCCGGCCGGGATCGAGGTGCCATAGTGCGGCCATGCGGGGTCGCTCGTCGCGCCTGCTCATCGGCGTCATCGGGACCGTCCTGGCGGTCGCCGGCGAGACGCTCGCCCTCCGGGCCGGGCGGCCGGCGGACGCGACGCTCCTCGATCTCGCGATCGGCCTGACCTACCTCTACGGCGGTCTGGCGATCTGGGGCCACGAGCCGGCGAACCGGACCGGCCGTCTGATGACCCTCGTCGGGCTCAGCTGGTTCATCCCATCGGTCGCGCAGGCCGGCATCCCCCTCCTGTCCGATATCGCCAGCGCCCTCTGGGACGTTCCGACCGTGATCCTGTTCGTGGTCGTGCTCTCCTATCCGGACGGCCGGCTCGAGTCCCGGCTCGAGCGGGCCGCCGTCGCCGTGCTGGCGATCGGCTCGACGGCCCTGAACGCGCTCCAGTACGCGCCGATCCCGCTCATCGTCAACGAGGGCATCAACGGGCTGTACTTCGGCGTCGCGCTGGCGCTGATGATGGGCACGGTGGTCCTGCGTCGCTGGCTGATCGCGCCGCCTCGATTCCAGAGGGAGCTGCTGCCCGTGCTCGTCGCCGGGGCCGTGTTCCTCGTGACGCTCTTCTTCAACCTCATGCGCCGGATCTTCGAGCTTCCGGAGGACGTCGGCGAGGTGCTCATCGCCGCCAACGCGCTGGCACCGGCCGCCATCCCGATCGCCCTGCTCCTCGGCTTCTACCGCCAGAGCGAGCGACGGATGCAGGCCCTGATGGATGCGATCCCGGATGAGATCGTGCGGTTCACGAAGGACGGCCGAGCGATCGGCTCGCGCTCGGGGGCGGACGCCGCCCCGCCGCCGAATCGAAGCGACGTGGGTCCCGCGCTCGTGGGGCGGATGTTCGGCGCGGCACCCGGTGCGGTACGCGCGGCGACGGATCAGGCGCTCGAACGGGGAAGCCTGGCCGCGTTCGACTTCGCGCTCGAGCGGCCCGACGGCCGGCACGACTACGAGGCCCGGCTGACGGCCAGCGGGCCGGACGAAGTGACCGCAATCGTCCGGGACTTCAGCGAGCAGCGGGCGGCCGAGGCCGAGCTCCGCCTGTCGCGTGTCAGGATCGTCGAGGCGACCGATGCGGAGCGGCGACGCCTCGAGCGGGACCTCCACGACGGCGCACAGCAACGGCTCGTGTCGCTGTCCCTGTCATTGCGGCGCTTGCGGGCCCGGTTGGCCGGCCAACGGGAGGCAGACGATGAGGCGATCGTGGCGGCCGACGAGGCCGTGGCGGAAGTCAGGCTCGCGATCGGCGAACTCCGCGAGCTCGCGCGCGGGATCCACCCGGCGATCCTCACGGAGGCGGGCCTGGGCCCTGCCATCTCCGCGCTCGCCCACCGCTCCACGGTCCCCACGAGGGTGACTGCGGTGCCGCATCGACGCCTGCCGACGGCCGTGGAGGCGACGGCGTACTTCGTCGTCTCCGAGGCGCTCGCCAATTCCGCCAAGCACGCCTCGGCGACGCGCGTCGGGGTCGACGCGATCGACGACGGATCGGTCCTCCGCGTGGAGATCGCCGACGACGGCGTGGGCGGCGCGGACCGGGCGGGAGGCACCGGGATCGACGGACTTCACGACCGGGTCGCGGCGCTGGGCGGCCGGCTGACGATCGACAGCCCGCCCGGTCAGGGAACGCTCGTCGTCGCCGAGATCCCGATCGCCTGACTCATCCGGCGTCACCCGTCGTCGCACTGTGGTGCTCGTGGGCCAGCCGCCGCAGGGCGTCGAACACCACCCCGAAGACGATGGTGCCCACGACCATCTGTTCGACAGCGACCGTGCGCGATTCGGACGGCGAGATCGTGCGGACCTCCCACGCCGCCAGCCGATCCGCGGCCGCGGCGTACGGCCGGAAGACCTCCGTACCGACGTCACGTCCGAGGTTGCGAAGCCCCGCGAGCGCGCCGGCGAGCTCGTCGCGGGCCGCGGCGTCGGGCCGGACCTGCCACCCCAGGTCCTCGAGGAAGGCGTCGACCTCCTCCCGGGCACGTCGCCAGGCCTCCGTCGGGGCCGCGCGACGACCGGTCTCCCGGGCGAGGGTCGCTGCCCCGAAGAGGTCGTGGCGCGACAGCGACTCGTCGTCGATCGCGGCGAGGACCCGCCGGATCCGATCGATCTCCAGCCCGCCGACGTCGCGCAGCGTCCGGATCAGGCGAAGCCGGTGGACGTGCGACTCGTCGTACTCGGCCTGGTTCGGCGCCGTCGCTCGGCCGGCCTGGAGCAGGCCCTCGCGCAGGTAGTACTTGACGGTCGCAAGCGGGAGGCCTGCCCCCCGGCTCAGTTCCGAAATGCGCACGTCGCCCTCGTCATTCGTCGATTGTCGCGCCAATTGGATAGTAGCACTCTCCGTGTAGCGGATAGCGTTGCTATCCATTCGCGCACCAGGAGATCATCACCATGACGGGGCTGACGCTCAACCTTCAGCGCATCGGCGGACTGCCGCGCAGAGCGGTCGTCGCCTTCTACCTGCTCGTGCTCGCCGGCTCGGTCCCGATCTGGCCGTTCGGCTGGCACCTGACCATGCACGTCCTCGGCGCGACGATGCTGATCGGCAACGCGCTCGTGATGGCCGTCTGGCTCACGATCGCCGGCTTCTCGCGGAGCGACCGGGCGAAGCGCCGGGCCGCTCGTGTCGTGAACCTGGGCGACATCTGGTTCACGGTCCCGGGCGCGGCGATGCTGCTGCTGAACGGGCTGGCGATGGTCGCCGCTCGGTACGGTGGGATCGGCGCCTTCTCGACGACGGGCTGGATCACCGCCGGCCTGATCCTGCTCACGGCGACCGGGCTCATCTGGGCGTTTCGGCTGCTGCCGGCCCAGCTGACCCTCGCCCGCCTCTCAGCGGTCGACGGCCCGCTCGACACGGACGCCTTCCGCCGGACCCTCTACGGCTGGTACGCATGGGGCATCGTCGCAACCGTGCTTCCGCTGGTCGCGGCCTTCCTCATGACGACCAAGCCCTCCATCTGACCCGGCAACCCCAAAGGAGACACCGACATGTTGTTCCTCATCGTCCTGTTCGCCGCCTACGCGCTCATCTGGCCCGTCACGCGGTCCTCGATGGCCCGCCGCGCGCGCTGGCGAATCGCGCTCGGTGCCGGCATGGTCGTCGCGGGCGCGGCTCACTTCGCGATGCCGCTGCCGTTCGTCCAGCATCTTCCTGAGATCGTCCCGATGCGGGAAGCCATCGTGTTCGGGAGCGGCATCGTCGAGATCGTCCTCGGCCTGGCCCTTGCCGGCCCGGCGCGCTGGCGGCCCGTCGTCGGCCTCGTGCTCGCCGCGTACCTGATCGCCGTCTTCCCCGGCAACCTCTACGTCGCGTTCTCGGGGGTGGCCGTCGAGGGCCAGCCGGGCGGGATCTACGCCTGGCTGCGACTGCCGCTCCAGGGGTTCTTCATCTGGCTTGCCGTATGGTCGACCGACGGCCTGAGCGCCCTGCCCGGCCGGTTCGTCGGACGCGGCCTGCGCCGCGCCTCGC
>DASTVH010000176.1:0-3905 GCA_035759195.1 Candidatus Limnocylindrales bacterium | reverse complement strand
GTTGCGGCCGATCCCGACCCCGGCCCGCTCGCCCGGGACTTCGTCGCCTACGAGCGCGCCGTCGCCGGGGCCGGCGGGTTCGATTTCGACGACCTCGTCGCCGGGGCAGTCCGGGCGCTCGAGTCAGAAGGCGTGCTTCTCGATCGCTGGCGGCCACGCTGCGAGCACCTCCTGGTCGACGAGGCCCAGGACCTCGACCGGTCCCAGCTCCGACTGGCCCTCCTGCTCGCCGCCCCGGCGAACCGGATCTTCCTGGTGGGCGACGACGACCAGTCGATCTACGGCTGGCGGCTTGCGGACGTCCGGCGACTCCTGGCGCTCGACGGCGCGCTGCCCGGACTGCGACGGGTCGACCTCGAGGTGAACTACCGCTGCCCGCGCGTCGTGATCGAACGGTCGGTCCGGCTCGTCGAGCACAATCGGGAGCGGTTCGCGAAGGTGGTCCGACCCGCCCCACACGCCCCCGGCCGAATCGTCCTGGCCGGCGACGGCGCCGACGAGTCGGTCCGGCTGGGTCGGGTTCTCGAGCACTTCCCGGACGACGCCTCGACGCGGGCGATCCTCGCCCGGACGAATCGCGAGCTGCTGCCCGCCGTCGCGGCAGCGCTCCAGCGTCGCATGCCATTCCGGCCGCCCGGCATCGAGCTGCTCGTCACGTCGCCGCTCGTCGATCTCGCGCTCGACGAGGTCGAGTCGTCGACCGACCCCGCCCTTCCCGTCCTCCCCCGGCTCGAGCTGGTCCGCCGCCAGTGGGCCGAGGCCGGACCACGGGACGACGACGCGGACCCGGAAGCGCCCGGTCCGGTCGAGATCGCGGCCGCCCTCGTCGGCTGGGCCGTGCCGTTCCCCGATCTCGCCACGTTCCGGGCGGCGATCGCCGACCGGCGCGAGGCCCTTGCCGCGCTCTGTCGTGACGATGCTCCGCTGACGCTCGCGACGGCGCACGGCACGAAGGGGCTCGAGTTCGACCACGTCGCGGTCATCGGGCTCGACGTCGGGCGGTTTCCGAGCCGCCGCTCCGTCGCCGAGTCGCCCGATCCGGATCGGGCGCTCCAGGAGGAGCGTCGCCTCGCCTACGTGGCGTGGACGCGAGCCCGGCGCTCGCTGACGCTCGTCTACGACCCGGCCGCACCATCGCCGTTCCTGCTCGAGGCGTTCGAGGCCGACGAGCTGGGGTTGGCGGCGGCATCGGACGTCGCCGAGGAGGCGGCCGCCCGACGCTAGACTGCGCCGATGACGACCCCGCCGCTCCGGCGCCCGGACGATCGCCACGAGCCGATGCTGCGCGGCGAGCTCGTCTACCTGCGGCCCGCCGAGCGGAGCGACATCCCCCTCTTCGTCCGCTGGATGTCCGACGCGCGGACGACCCGCAACCTGCTGCTGCGCAGCCCGATCGGCCAGGCGATCGAGGAGCGCTGGTTCGACACGATGCTCGAGCACCACGGTCGCGAGCGCTGGTTCTTCGTCATCTGCCGCCTCGTCGACGGCCGGCCGGTCGGCTCGCTGGACCTCCACGCGCTCGACGAGACGAACGGCAGCTCCGGCATCGGCATCGCGATCGGCGACCCCGCCGACACCGGCCAGGGCTACGGCAGCGACGCCCTGCGGGTCCTCGTCCGCTTCGGCTTCGACGAGCTCCGCCTCGTCCGGCTCTGGCTCGACGTGTACGACGAGAACGAGGGGGCCCGGCGCGTCTACGAGCGGCTCGGGTTCGTCCAGGAGGCGACGTTCCGCCGCGGCGTCTTCCGGGGCGGCCGCTTCCGGGACGTGCACCGCCTGGGGTTGCTCAAGGAGGAGTGGGACGCGGCCCGGTAGGGCGGCTCCGGCGGCCGGGCCGGCGGTCCGCGCCCGACCGGTCCGCGGCTACCGGTCGGCGAACGCGTCCCGCCGGGCAAGGATCTTGAGGAGGCGATCGACGGCCTCGAGGAACGGTTCGGTGACGTCCGACGGCAACGCGTCGCGCACGGAGTCCTTGGGCCCGTAGGCCGCCCGGGCCCGCAGGGCCGCCGCTCGCACCTCCCGCAGGCCCCCGTCGCGGAGCGGTTCGGCGAGCGGGAGCAGGTACCGCTCCCAGCGTCCGTAGCCGCTCGCGGCAGCGGCTGCGACGAGCCGGTCGAGGTGGCGGGCGGCGGCGAGGGCCGCGTCGTCGACCGCCGGCAGCTCGTGGCGGGCGGGACCAACCGAGGGGCTCGCGCCGCCCCGGCGGGCCGTTCCCTCAGGCATCCGGGGCGGCGATCAGAAGGGGCAGCCGCTTGCGCTCCGAGCCGTTGACGAGGATCCGGAACGAGTAGTCACCGGGCGCCGGAAACGTGACGTTCCAGAGGTCGATCGAAAACGTCAGGATGCTGTCGCGGCCGTCGTGCGAGCCGCGGGCGGTCAGGCTGCCCGTCGCCCCGGCCACTTCGTGCCCGTCGGGATCGAGCAGGACGAACCGGATCTCGTGTTCCCGTTCGGTCTCGGGGGCCGTCACGAGCAGCCCGACGACGAGCGCGATGTGGGGATGGCGCAGCGGAAACGTCCGGCCGCCGATCCGGGCGATGCCGCCGCCGAGGACGTGGAACTTCTGGCCCGGCGGCGTCTCCGCGGCGTCGGCGAGGAAGGCGTATTCGATCTCGGGCATCGCCCTAATCGTACGCGCGGCCGGCCGTCGCCGCCGTGCCGCGGAGCCAGCAGGTCAGGCCCGGCCGTTCCCCCCGCTCCCTCGCTCGAGCGCTTCCTCGATCGCCCAGATCGCGAGCGGTCGCAGGTACATGCTCGCCCGGTAGTTGCCGTCGCGGTCGTACGCCTCCGGCGTGCGGAACCAGAGCCCGCGGTTGTAGGTGACGTTCCAGGCGCCCCATGCCGTCCGCCACGCCTCCTCGGTCAGGCCGCGGCCCAGCATCAGCGCGGCGAGGGCGTACGTCGCCCCGATCCAGACCTCGGGCGACTGCTCGCTCGAGGTGTCGACCGCACCGTCCGGTCGGATGCCGTTGACCGCTCCCATCTCGCCGCCGGCGAAACCCATGACGTTGCACTCGTGGATCGTCCGAAGCGTCCGGGCGACGCGCTCGGGCGCCACGACGTCGCCGAGCCCGCAGGCGTCGGCATACCACTGCCCCGCGAGCTGGTCGGCCATGATCGAGTCGGCCGACGGTCCCTCGCCCGCGTAGCGGTAGTAGCGGCCGGTCCAGAGGCGCCGTTCGAGAGCCTCGCCACCCCTGGCGATTCGATCGCGGAAGCGCTCGACAGTGGCCGTGTCACCCACCGCCTGCCCGACCTCGACGCCGGCCCGCAGGGCGGCCAGCCAGAGCAGGCCGCCGTAGGCGCTCGGGCCGTGCATCGGCCACGTGTCGTACGTCTGGTCGGGCTCACCATCGTGATCCGGCAGGCCGTCGCCGTCCCGGTCGAAGGCGGCCACGTGGTCGAGCGCCGCCACGATCTCCGGCCAGGCGTCGCGGGCCAGCGCGGGGTCCTCGAGGACGACCGCATCTCGCCACAGCTGGAGGACGAACTTGCAGTTGAGGTCCTTCCAGACGTTGACGTCCTGGAAGCGGTAGCTGTTCAGCCGGAGGAACGGGTCGTCGAACGGCGCCCCGACGTCGTGGGGCAAGGCACCCGCGGACTTGCGTCTTGCGGTCAGGCCGCTCCACTCGATCTCGACCGGCGCCGGGTCGTCGACCGCGACGCTCGCGACGAATTCGCGGATGACCGCGCGCTCGAGTTGCGGCCACAGCCTGAGGAGCGCGAACGACGCATAGAAGTTGACGTCGAGCGTGTTGTAGAAGGGATAGTCGAAGGACTCGAGCAGCCCGAATCGCCCGACCTCCCCATCCCCCGCCTCCGCGACGCCCGACTCGGTCGAAACGGTCGACCCGGGCGGCACGGCCGGGCTCTCGGGCCGGCCGCCGACGAACCGGGTCGGCGGG
>DASTVH010000175.1:0-12675 GCA_035759195.1 Candidatus Limnocylindrales bacterium | reverse complement strand
GGGGCGTCGAGGGATGCCCGCGGTATACTTGTCGTTCGGGCGACAGGTCGCCCGCGGTCCCGGGGATGTAGCTCAGCTGGGAGAGCACTGCGTTCGCATCGCAGGGGTCAGGGGTTCGAGTCCCCTCATCTCCACCACCCCATCGGCGCCCCCTGAGCGCCTCCTCTCCCAGGCTGCGTATGGCGGTCGAGTCGCGAGGTGCTGGCCCACGATCCCGAGCGGCAACCGGACCTCGCCCCGCGTCGATGCCCGTGCCATCCTCCGGAGACCAGGAGCGAGGAGCCCAATCATGTTCGCCGACCCCGTCGCCGCGCCGGAGGCCTACCGCCAGTCCCTGCTGGCGGCGCTGGGCGACGACGATCCGGCCGACGTCCTCGCCGGGGGGCCGGCCGCCGTCCGGACCCTCGTCGCCGATGCCGGCGACCTGCTCCGCGTCCGCCCCGAGCCCGGCGAGTGGTCGGTTGTCGAGTGCGTCGCCCATCTCGCCGACGCCGAACTCATCGTCGCGGCCCGCTACCGCTGGATCGTCGCCGAGGACGAGCCCCTGATCGTCGGCTACGACCAGGACCTGTGGGTGAGCCGGCTACGCCAGGTGGACGACGACCCGGCCACGCTCCTGGCGGTCTTCGACACGCTCCGCCGCTGGAACCTCGAACTCTGGGCGAGCCGGCCGGAGGAGGATCGCCAACGCGTGGGGCGCCACAATGAACGGGGCCCCGAGAGCTACGGGCTCACGTTCCGGCTCGCGGCGGGCCACGATCGCGTCCACCTCGCCCAGGCGCGACGCGCCCTGGATGCGGTCCGGGCCGCCCGCACCGAGGGCTGACCGGCCGAAACCGTCGGGCGCGGTCCCCCGGAGGGCGCTATCGTCGCGGCTGATGGACGATCGCCGGACCGATGACCCGCCGCGGATCTTCCTCGTCGGCATGATGGGCTCCGGCAAGACGACGATCGGCCGGGAGCTGGCGGAGATGACCGGCTGGCGCTACGTCGACAACGACGAGCTCGTCCGGATCCGGACCGGGCGAGAACCCGCCGACATCGAGGCGACCGACGGCGAGGACGTCCTTCACCTGGCCGAGACCGACGCGCTCGACGCCGCGTTCGGCCTCGAGCCGCCGCTCGTCGTCGGCGTCGCCGGGGCCGTGGTCCTCGATCCGGCGGCACGGGAGGCCCTGCGCGAGGGTGGAGGTCACGTCGTCTGGCTGCGGGCCCGCCCGGAGACGCTGCTCGCCCGGGTCGGCTCGGGCGCAGGACGGCGGCAGGAGGCGACCGACCCGGACTGGATGCGCCGCCGGGCGCGCGAACGGGCACTCCTCTACGCCGACGTGGCGAGCCAGATCGTCGACGTCGACGAAGCCACGCCGCCCGAGGTCGCCCGCCGGATCCTCGATGCGGTCGGCGGGCCGCGCAGCGGCGAAGCGGCTCCCCCGCCGAGCTGAGGCGCGCTCAGGCTGAGGCTCGCTCCACGACCGTCTCGGCCGGGACGACGCTCTGCTCCGGGTCGTCGAGCGCGGCGTGAAGCTCGTGGGAGTGATGCCGCAGCCAACGGCGCCAGGCGACGTGATCGGGGCGCCGGCTCGCGACGACCCCCCAGAACGCCGGCCCGTGGCCGAAGACCCGAAGGTGGGCAAGCTCGTGGATCACGACGGTCTCGAGCGCCTCGGGCGGGGCGAGGACGAGCCGCCACGAGAAGCTCAGGCGCCGCTGCCGCGACGCGCTGCCCCAGCGACTGTGCTGGTCGCGGATCGTCACGGCCGCCGGTGCGACGCCGAGGGGCTCAGCATGGCGGATCACGGCGGCTTCGATGTCGCTCCGGGCCCGATCGCGCAGCCATGCCTCGAGCACGGACCTCAGCGGGCGGCGGTCGGCCGTGGCGAGCCTGACGACCAGCTCCGGCCGGTCGACCGCCGGGGCCACCGGCATACTCGGTGCGACGACCGACCGGCCGGCGCTCGCAGCAGCGGGCAGGACGATCAGCCTGTGCAAGTCGCCACGGTAACGGAGAACCGCACCGTGGCGCAGCCCACCGCGGGCCTCGATCTCCGCCCGCTCCCGGGCATGCCGCTCGAGATGGCGCCGCAACCAGGCTTCGCGCTCGCGCAGGAACTGCTCGATCCGGGCCTCCGGGTGGGCCCAGCCGCGGCGAGACGCCGGCGGGACGCTCACGAGGATCCCCCGGCGCGGATCGATCGTGACACGCAGGCCTCGTGACCGGGCGGACCGGCGGAGCGTGTAGGGCGGGAGCGGGCTCACGCGGCCAGCACCGGCGGCTCCTCGCCGGCCTCGATGGGATCGGACGAGGCGTTCTCCCGCCGTGCGAGGACGACGAACGGGACGGCCAGGGCCTGGGCTGCGGCCGACACCACGTACGACGTCCCGTAGCCGAACAGGTCTGCCGTCCGGCCCAGCGCGGGCTGGGCGACGACGCCGCCGGCCGAACCCATGAGCGAATCGAACGACAGGACCGTCGCCCGCTGCTCGGATGGGATGAGACCGTTGACGAACGCCTGGCGGATCGGGGCCTCGATCGCGAAGACCATCGCCCAGGCGGCGAGCAGGGCGATCGCGACCCAGAAGTTCGGGATCACGCCGATGAGAAGCAGGAGCACGACGTTGAGGACCCCGCCGAGGATCAGGGCATGGGTCCGCCGGCTGAAGCGGCGCCGGACCCACGGGACGATGATGCCGCCGATCATCTGGGCCCCGGCGACGATCGCCGCCGCGAGGCCCGCGATCGAGTAGGCGTTCGGGTCGCCGTACAGCTCGAGCAGGTACGGCTGGAGCGCGTAGAACGCGTAGAAGCCGACGCCCACCGTGAACGGCGCCGCGAGCATCAGCCAGCGGACCGGCGGGTTGCGAAGCCCGCCGTCGACCGCGCCGTGGAACACCGCCTTCACGTCGTCGACGGGATTCGCGCCGCGCCGCGGCGAGAAGCCCAGGTCGCGCATGAACGTGAACGCGACGACGAACGTGACGCCGAGCATCGCCGCCCGCAGGATGTACGGCACCCCGAGGTCCGTCGCCTGGGCGACGATGCCGCCGGCGACGGAGCCCGCGAGCATCGCCCCGCCGCTGACCGTCTGGGCTCGCCCGAAGACCGATTCGAGGCTGCCCTCGAAACCCGTGGCGGCGAGCGCGTCGACGAGCCAGGCCTCGGTCGCCCCGGAGAAGAACGAGAACCCCAGCCCTAGCAGGATCGACGCGACGGCCCAACCGACGAACGGCGCCTGCCACTCCCACATCAGCAGGTAGAGCAGGGTCGATGACAGGAGCGTCAGCGCCCCGAGGAGGAACGAGAAGCGACGGCCGCGCGTGTCGGCGACGACGCCGGTCGGGACCTCGAAGATCACCTGCCCGACCGTGAAGAACGCGTTCGCCGCGAAGGCCTCGGTGTTGGAGAGGCCGGCGTCGAGCAGGAAGAGGGTGTTGATGCCCCAGATGAACGAGGCGGCGAGCGTCGTCAGGAGCGTCAGGACCAGGTACGTACGCTGGACGACGCGGGCATCATTCGTCACGCCCGGCGAGTCTACCCGGCGGCGGGCGGTGGCCGCTGTGCCGACAGAGGCCCGGCGACCGCGCCGTGAGACTCGGTCGGCCGGCCCCCCAGCACGGCGCTATCGTGGCGCCGCCTTCCGAGCGACCACATCGAGGCGGAGTGGATGATCCGGACGACGCCCTTCCACGAGCGGACGAATGCCCTGAACCAGACGGGGCTCTGGGAGCACTGGTCGAACCATCTCGCCGCCCAGCGCTACCAGCTCTCAGAGAAGTTCGAGTACTTCGCGATCCGGAACAGCGCCGGCCTGTTCGACTCGTCGCCCCTGTACAAGTACCGCATCAGCGGGCCCGATGCCGAGCGGTTCCTGGCCGGCGTGATGATCCGCGACATCCGGACCTGCTCGCCCGGCCACGCCCAGTACACGGCCTGGTGCGACGATCGTGGCTTCGTCGTCGAGGACGGAGTCGTCCTCCGCCACGGCCCCGAGGAATTCCTGCTCACCGCCGCGGAGCCGAACCTCGCCTACCTCGAGGGTCTGACCGGCCGGCTCGACGTCGGGATCGAGGAGGTCTCGGACGACTGGGCGGTCCTCGCGATCCAGGGCCCTCGGGCGCGGGCGCTGCTGGCGACGCTGACGCCGGACATCGCCGGGCTGCCCTACTTCGGGCTCACCGCGACGACGATCGCCAGGGTGCCGGTGACCGTCTCGCGGACCGGCTACACCGGCGATCTGGGCTACGAGATCTGGGTCCCCGCCGGCGACGCCCTCGCAGTCTGGGACGCGGTCTGGGCGACGAGCCGGGGTCAGGGCGTGATCCCGATCGGGCTGACCGCGCTCTACATGGCCCGGATCGAGGCCGGCCTCGTCCTGCTCGACGTCGACTTTCACTCGAGCCGCTTCGCCTGGACCGACGCCGACCGGACGACGCCGATCGAGCTGGGCCTCGGCTGGATGGTCCGCAACCTCGACGCCGACGATCGGGCGTTCATCGGCCGCGACGCGATCGCTCGCGAACTGCGCGAGAAGACCTCGCGCTGGCGGCTGACCGGCCTCGTGGTCGACTGGCGCGACTACGACCGGGTCTACGGGGCGGCGGGACTGATCCCACCCAAGGACCACACCCCCGTCCACGACGAGTACTACGTCTACGACGACAAGCTCAACCAGCTCGGCTACGCGACGAGCCAGATGTATTCGCCGATGCTCCAGCGCCACATCGCCCTGGCTCGCGTGCCGCTCGACCGGGCGGCACCCGGCTCGCGGGTCAAGCTCGAACTGGCGGTCAGTCACCGCTACGAGTACATCGACGCCGAGGTCGTCCGCCTGCCCCTCTTCAATCCCGAGCGAAGGACCGCCTGACATGCCGAAGACGACAGCCAGACCGCAGCCTCGGCCGACCCGCCCCGCGAAGTCGGGCAAGGCCGCGACGAAGGACGACCGGACCTACGACGCGATCGTGATCGGCGGCGGCCACAACGGCCTGACGAACGGCGCCTATCTCGCGAAGTCGGGCCTGCGAACGCTCATCCTCGAACGGCGGCACCTCGTCGGCGGGGCGGCGATCACCGAGGAGCTGCGGCCCGGCTTCTGGTTCACGACGTTCTCGTACGCGCTCAGCCTCCTGCGACCCGACATCATCCACGAGCTGGAGCTCACGAAGCACGGCTTCATGCCGATCCTCATGCCGACGACGTTCTGCCCCAAGGAGGACGGCGACTACCTCCTCCTCGGCCAGGACCACGGCGCGAACCTGAAGGAGATCGCCCGTCACTCGCCGCGCGACGCCGATGCCTACGAGGCGTTCAACCACGACGTCGGCAAGGTCTGCCAGGCGATCAAGCCGCTCCTCGACATGGTCCCGCCGGACATCTTCAGCGACGATCCGGACGAGCTGGTCGCCCTGGCCGGCCTCGGGTCGCACTTCCGGGGACTCGAGAAGAAGGTTCTCCACGACGCGGTCCGGCTGCTCACCGGGAGCGCCGCCGACTTCCTCGACGACTACTTCGAGTCGGACATCCTCAAGGGCTACCTCGCCTCGTCGGCGATCATCGGGACGAAGGTCGGGCCGTACTCGCAGGGATCGGGCCTCGTCCTGCTCTACCACATCCTCGGCGAGCACGACGGGGACTTCGGGGCGTGGGCCTTCCACAAGGGCGGCAACGGCGGCTTCACCCAGGTCCTCGCCCGGGCCGCCGAGGCCTTCGGTGCCGAGATCCGCCTCGAATCGTCGGTCGAGCGGGTCGTCACGACGAACGGCCGGGCGACGGGCGTCGCGCTGGCCGACGGCACCGAGTTCCACGCGCCGGTCATCGTGTCGGCACTCGACCCGCGGCGGACCTTCCTCGAGCTCGTCGAGCCGCGCTAGCTCCCGACCGACCTCGTCGACGCGGTCGGGCGCTTCCGGTTCCAGGGCACGTCCTCGAAGGTCAACTTCGCCCTCGACGCGGTGCCCCGCTACCCGGCGCTCGGCGACCGGACCGACCAGTACCGCGGATTCACGAACATCGGCCCGTCGATGGAGTACCTCGAGCGGGCCTTCGACGACGCGAAGTACGGCTGGTACTCGAAACGGCCGTATCTCGACTGCGCCATCCAGTCGGAGGTCGACCCGGACATGGCGCCGCCGGGCAAGGCCGTGATGAGCTGCTTCGTCCAGTACACCCCGTACGAGCTGCGCGAGAGCGACTGGGATCGCGAGAAGGAGAACCTTGGGGATACGGTCCAGGCCGTCCTCGAGTCGTTCTTCCCGGGCTTCGGCGACCTCGTCCTCCAGCGCGAGGTCCGCACGCCGCTCGACATCGAGCGAACCGTCGGGCTCTCCGAGGGCAACATCTTCGCCGGCGAGTTCCTCGCGCCCCAGATGTTCTTCTTCCGGCCGGCGCCGGGCTGGTCGCAGTACCGCACGCCGATCCAGGGCTACTACCAGTGCGGCTCGGGCACCCACCCGGGCGGTTGTGTCATGGGAGCGCCCGGCAAGCTCGCGGCGGGCCAGATCCTGAAGGATCGCGCCCGCCACTGATCCGCCGGGCTGCGAGCGGCAGGGAGCCGCAAGGGAGCGGCGGCGGGGCCGGAGCCGCCGGAGCGGTTGTCACGCTCTGCTAGGCTCAGATGACTGTGCGGATCTCGACTCGATCGGCCCATCGGCCGCGAGGCAACGACCAGTCGGAGGAGACCACGTCATGACTGCACGGACTATCCTGCACGCCCGGTGGCTGGCCCTTTTGGTCACGATGGCCATCGTTGCCGCTGCGTGCGGCGGCGGCGCGACCCCCAGCCCGGCCGGATCACCGACGGCCAGTCCCGCCGGCTCGGCCGCGCCCGCCAGCCCCGATGCCAGCGCCAGCGTCGAGATCGGCAGCGTCGTCATGATGTCGAGCCAGCTCAACCCGGTCGAAGAGGCCGAGAAGATGCGGAACGAGATCCTCGCGGGCTTCGGCGGCGAGGTCGAGTTCATCACCGCGGAACCCGGCCCGTTCAACGATCAGATCCGGGCCCAGGAGGAAGCCGGCTCCGGTGAGATCAGCGTCGTCGGCGGGCTCCACGGCGACTTCTCGGCCTTCGCGGCCGAGGGGCTTCTGATGGACCTGACCGATCTCGTCGCCGAGGTCGGCGATGTCAACGCGGAATACCTGGAGCTCGGGAAGCTGGGCACGGAAGAGCAGCTCTACATCCCGTGGATGCAGGCGACGTACATCATGGCCGCCCGCCAGGAGGCGATGGAGTACCTGCCCGACGGCGCCGACATCAACGCCCTCACCTGGGAGCAGGTCACCGAATGGGGCGCCAACATCCAGGAGGCCACCGGCGAACGCCGGCTCGGCTTCCCGGCGGGCGAGGACGGCCTGTGGCATCGGTTCTTCCAGGGCTACGCCTATCCGGCCTTCACCGGCGGCGTCAACACGACGTTCGCGTCCAGCGAGGCCGAGGCGATGTGGACCTGGCTGACTGATACCTGGCAGTACGTCAATCCGCAGTCCACGACGTACGGCTTCATGCAGGAGCCGCTCCAGTCCGGCGAGGTGTGGGTCGCCTGGGATCACACCGCCCGCCTCATCGACGCCCTGCGGAACCAGCCCGAGGACATCGTCGCGTTCCCCGCGCCGGCCGGCCCCGAGGGTCGAGCGTTCATGCCGGTCGTCGCCGGCCTGGCGATCCTCAACTCGGCCCCGAACGTTCCAGGCGGGCGGGAGCTGATCAAGTACCTCCTCCAGCCGGAGACGCAGGCGACGACCCTCGCCCAGGTGTCGTTCTTCCCGGTCGTGACCGCCGACCTGCCCGGTGAGCTCGAGGCCGGGACGCAGGCCGAACAGGAAGCCGTCGCGGCGATGACCGAGTCGTCCGATGCGCTGCCGTCGCTCCTGCCGGTCGGGCTCGCCGACCAGGGCGGCGCCTACAACCAGGTCTTCCGCGACGCGTTCCAGCAGATCGTCCTCGAAGGCCAGGCGCCGGCCGCCGTGCTCGACGCGCTCACGCCGAACCTCCAGGAGGTCTTCACGACGACCGGCGCCGCCTGCTGGCCGCCCGACCCGCCGAGCGACGGGCCCTGCCAGGTCCAGTAGCAGCACGGCCGCCCGGGACGGGCGACTCCGTCCCGGGCGGCCCGAACCGCCGGTAGCCGCGAGCGAGGGAGGTGACGATGCGACGCCTGGGCTGGGCGCCGTACGTCCTGCTCATTCCCTCGCTCGGCTACCTCCTGCTGTTCTTCGCCACCCCGATGGTCCAGGCCTTCGCCCTCGCGCTCCAGGACCCGGCGGGCAACGTCGGGCTGGCCTCGATCGAGCGGATGCTCCGGGACACAAACTTCCGGAACGCCGTCGTCACCACCGTCGCCCTCGTCGTCCTGGTGCTGCCGGTCCAGTTCGTCCTGGCGATGGCGATGGCCCTCGTCGTCAACGCGCGGCTCAAGGGTTCGGGCCTCTGGCTCTACGTCTACGCCCTGCCGCTCGGCGTGAGCGAGCTGGCGGCCGGCATCGTCTGGGTCAGCATCTTCACCCAGCGCGGCTGGCTGAACACGATCCTCGAAGGCCTCGGGGTCATCGACCGCCCGATCATCTGGCAGAGCTCCGAGACGTTCTGGCTGCTGATCTTCACGGTCGTGATCGCCGAGGCGTGGCGGGCGACGTCGATCATCATGATCATCCTCGTGGCAGGGCTCCAGTCGATCCCGCCCGAATACCTCGAGGCCGCCGAGGTCTACGGGGCCACGACGTGGCAGAAGGTCCGGCGGGTCATCCTGCCGATGCTCCGCCCCAGCCTCCAGGTCGCCCTGATCCTGCGGACGATCCTCGCCTTCCAGGTGTTCGCGACGGTGATCGCCCTGGCCGGGACCGGCCTGCGGGTCCTGGCCGGGGAGGCCGCCCGCTGGGCGACCGACATCGACAACGACAACGTCGCCGCCGCGTACGCGGGCCTCATCCTCATCCTGTCGATCGCGAGCACGGTCCTCTTCCTCATCCTGCTGCCGAGCCGAGAGGAGCAGCGCGCATGACGGCCGAAGCGCGCGAGGCGCCTCCGGGCCGGCGGCGGTTCGCGCGTCAGCGCCTCATCGGCCGGGCGATCACGTACCTCGTCGCCTCGCTCCTCGCCCTGTTCATCCTCGTCCCGATCTACCTGATCACGATCAGCGCCCTCACGCCTCGCGAGCTGGCGTTCGACTATCCCCGCCAGCTCGTCCCCCGCGAGATCTCGTTCGACACGATCGCGTTCTTCATCAACGCGTCGGGCGTGCAGCCGGCGTTCTGGCGGAGCGTCGCCGTAGGTGTGATCACGCTCGTCCTCGCGCTGTCGATCGGGGCGCCGGCGGGGTACGCCCTGGCCCGTTATGCGTTCCGCGGGCGCGACGGGTTTCGGATCCTGGTCCTCTCGACGCGGGCCTTCCCGATCGTGATCCTGGCGATCCCCCTCGCGGTGACGTATCTTCGGATCGGGCTCGACGACACGATCCTCGGCGTGGCCCTCATGCACACGGCGCTCGCCCTGCCGTTCACGGTCCTGATCACCTCGAGCGTGTTCGCCTCGGTCCCGCGCGAGCTCGAGGAGGCGGCCCAGACGCTCGGCTGCCACCCGTTCCAGGCGTTCCTGAAGGTCTCGCTGCCGCTGGCCTTGCCGGGTCTCGCGGCGGCCGCGATCTTCACCTGGGTCATCTCCTGGAACGACGTGTTCGCGGCGGTGATCCTGACGCTGCTCAACCCGACGCTGCCGGCGAAGGTCCTGACCGCCCTGACCCAGTCGCCGATCTACTACCAGTTCGCGGCAGGCTTCGTGATGCTCCTGCCGTCGATGATCGTGATCTTCTTCATCCGCCGCTACCTGCTCGGCCTGTGGGGCCGGGTCGTCAAGTGATCGCGTCATGAACCTGAGGAGCACCGGCGTCCATGGCTGACATCCGGCTCGAACGCGTGACGAAGCTGTTCAAGCAGGTCCGTGCCGTGGACGACGTCGAGCTGACGATCGCCGACGGCGAGTTCATGGTCCTGCTCGGGCCGTCCGGGTGCGGAAAGACGACGCTGTTGCGGAGCATCGCCGGGCTCGAGCAGCTCGACACCGGCCGGATCTTCATCGGCGATCGGGACGTGACCGACCTGCCGCCCCGCAGCCGGCGGATCGCGATGGTCTTCCAGAGCTACGCGGTCTTCCCCCACATGACGGTCTTCGAGAACATCGCCTTCGGGCTCCGGATGCAGAAGATCGCCGGCGCCGAGGTCAAGAGGCGCGTCGAGGGCGCGGCCGAGCTGCTGCACATCGGCGAGCTGCTCCAGCGCTACCCGGCCCAGACCTCCGGCGGTCAGCGCCAGCGGATCGCGGTCGCCCGGGCGATCGCGATGGAGCCCCAGGTCCTGCTCATGGACGAGCCGCTCAGCAACCTCGACGCGCTGCTCCGCCTCGAGATGCGTGCCGAGCTCAAGCGGCTGCTCGGCGAGATCGGCTCGACGACGATCTACGTGACCCACGATCAGGTCGAGGCGCTGAGCATGGGTGACCGAATCGCGGTCATGCGCAGCGGCAAGCTCGTCCAGGTCGGCGACCCCCTGACGATCTACGACGCCCCGGTCGACCGCTTCGTCGGAGCCTTCATCGGCAACCCGCCGATGAACTTCCTGCCGGCCCGCATCGAGGCCCGTGACGGCGGGCTCGTCGCCGCGCTCGACGGGGCTGGTGAGGTCCCGCTCGGCCCGCGAACCGAGGCGCTCGCCGGCCGGGACGGGCAGGAGCTGCTCCTCGGCATCCGCGCCGAGAACATCGAGATCGACGTCGAGCCGCGGCCGGGCGGCCCCCGCGGCCGGGTCCTCGTCGTCGAACCCCTCGGCTCGCACAACCTCGTGACGCTGCGAATCGGCGACGAGCAGCTCAAGGCGACGACGCGGCCCGATGCGACGCTCACCCGGGACCAGGAGGTCGGGGTGGTCATCGACCCGGCCCGGATCCGCTGGCTCGACGCGGAGCGCGGGCTGGCGATCGACGCGGCCGAGGCCGGACCGGGTGCGGGACAGGGCGCGCCGCGGCCGGAGGAGCACGAGGACGCCGCGCCGCAGGCGTCCTGAGTCGTCGTGGACCCCGAGGCCGGTCCGGACGCGGGCTCCAAACCCCTCGACGTCGGCAACGGCAGCCTCGCCGCGTCGTTCGGCCGGGCGACCGGCGCCCTGCTCTCGCTCCTCGTGCCTCACCCGCGCCACGGCGCGGTCGAACTGTCGGCCGCGCCGCCGTTCGACGAGCGGCATCGCGGCGACCCGGCCGAGACCCGCCGGCACCGGGCCCGCCTGACCGAGGATCGGTTCGGCTGTCTCCGTCTCGAAGGCGTCGAAGGCGGGCCCTTTCGGGCGACCGAGGTCGACCTCGGGGATCCCCGCCGGCCGGTGTGGCACGGTCTCATCGGCGAGACGCGGGTCCGGGCGAGCGCGACCGCCGACGCGGCCGGGATCGCCATGGCCTGGGAGGCCGGAGACGAAGCCGGCCCTCTGCCGCCCCTGCGGCTGCGATTCGAGGGTCGACTGGACCGACCGGCGCTCGCCGAGATCACCGAGACCGACCCGCCCGCTCCGTCCGGCGCGACGACGATCCTGCAGGCGAACGGATCGAGGCTCGTGGTCGCGAGCCCGGAGCTGGCAGCGAGCTTCACGTTCGACGCCGGGTCGGGGACGTGGTCCGTCGTCGGTTCCGAGGCCGTGCTCGATGTGGCACCGCGTCGCTCCGGCGGGGGCGGGACGATCGCCGCCGTCCGCTGCGCGAGCGAGCTGGCGATTGCGCCGCCGGCAGTCGCCGACCCGGCGGCTGCCCCGGAGCCGCCGATCGGCGACGCGATGAGACCGATCGTCGCCCGGGCGCTCGCCTACGTCCGCGGCTGCACCGCGCTCGCGACCTCGCCGGACGAACGCGTCATCCTCGCCGACCACCGGATCCTGCCGCTGTCCTGGACCCGCGACGCGTACTTCCAGGCGCTCCTCCTGCTCGCCCATGACGGCCCCGGCGACCGGCGCCGCGTCGCGGACCACCTGCGCTGGCTCTGGCGCCGCTGCGATCGGCCGGACGGCCGCTGGGTCCGCAGCCACCACCCCGACGGGCGTCGGAAGGACCTTGCCTTTCAGGCCGACCAGCAGCTCTATCCGATGCTCGAGCTCGCGGACTTCTGGCGGCGATGCGGCACGCTTCCGGACGGCGTCGCGTGGTCGCGAGAGGTGGCGCGTGCCTGGTCGGCGGCCCTCGGCGAGGTCGATCCGACGAGCGGACTCCTCGCCTGCGCGGAGAATGCCGCCGACGACCTCGCGCCGGAGCCGTTCCTCGCCTCGTCCCAGGTCGTCCTGTGGTACGCCGCCCGTCGGATGGCGGAGATGGCACGGGCCGGTGCGCTGGCGCTTAAAGAGGGCGATCTCCGCGCGGTCGCGGAGCGGACCCATGCGGCGTTCGGGCGGTCCCTCATCGGCTCGGGCCGCTGGGCGTACGCCGGCAACGGGGCAGGCCGCCAGGTCGAGTATCACGACGCGAACGACCTGCCGACCGCGCTCGCCCCGCTATGGGGCTTCTGCCCGGCCGACGATCCTGCCTGGCGAGCGACGATGGACTGGGCATTCTCCCCGGCGAACCCGGGCTACGTCGCGGGCGACCAAGGCGGGCTGGGGTCGAGGCATACCCCGGGCGCCTGGACGCTGGGCGACGTCCAGCAGTGGCTCGTGGCCCG
>DASTVH010000174.1:0-12093 GCA_035759195.1 Candidatus Limnocylindrales bacterium | reverse complement strand
TTCCAGATCTCGAGCCAGCGGGGACACGTCTCGCTGTGGTCGGGGATGCAGTGCGGCCCCTCCGAGAGGTGGGCGCCCCGATCGAAGTGGATCTCGCTGCACGGGCCGCACGGCCCCGTCTCGGCCATCCGCCAGAAGTTCTTGTCGTCGCCGGCGTCGACGTCGCCCCACTTCGCCATCCGCTCCGCGGGCAGGCCGATCTCGTCGCGCCAGACCTTCCAGGCGACCTCGTCGTCGGTGTAGGTCGTCGCCGCGAGCCGCTCCTCGGGGATCCCCAGGTCGCGGGTCAGGAAGCCCCACGCCCAGTGGATCGCGTCGCGCTTGAAGTAGTCGCCGAAGCTCCAGTTGCCGAGCATCTCGAAGAACGTGTGATGCCGGGGCGTGCGACCAACTTCCTCGAAGTCGTTGTGTTTGCCTGCGACGCGCAGGACCCGCTGGTAGTCGACGGCGCGCTTGTAGCTGCGCGTCTCCGCGCCGGTGAAGACGTCCTTGAACTGGACCATCCCGGAATTCGTGAAGAGCAGCGTCTGGTCGCCGGCCGGGACGAGGCTCGCGCTCGGGACGACGGTGTGGCCGCGTTCGGCGAAGTAGTCGAGGAAGCGCTCCCGGATCTCGGCGGCGGAGCGCGTGCGGATCCGCGGGTCGGGCATGGTGACGGGCGGATTCGGCATCGGCCGCAATGGTACCGAACGGACGATCGAGGGACCCGCCGCGTGCCGGGCGACCGTCGCCGAAACCACCGCTCCCGATCCGACGTACCGAGTGGCGCCGCACACCGCGGGATGGACACGGAGGGCATCCGATGACGGCGACTTCCAGCACGGGCGCGATGGCCGAGGTCGAGGAGCGGAGCGGGTTGATCGAGCGGGCGACCGCCGGCCTTGCCCCGTACGCCCCGACGATCCTGCGGCTCGCCGCAGGTTTCATCTTCCTCCAGTACGGCCTGAGCAAGCTGCCGAGCCCCGACGGCTTCGCCTCGTTCGTGGGGAGCCTGGGTTTCCCCGCCCCGGCGCTCTTCGCGTGGCTGGTCATCGGCCTCGAGACGATCGGCGCCGTGGGCCTGATCGTCGGTCTCCTCGTCCGCCCGATCGCGCTGCTCTTCCTCATCGAGATGACGGTCACGTCGGTGCTCGTGAAGCTGCCGCGGGGCATCGCCCCCGCCGAAGGTGGTGCCGGGCTCGAGCTGGACCTCCTGCTCTGGGCGATCGCGGCGACCCTGGTCATCGTCGGGGCAGGACGGCTGTCGATCGACCGCGACGTCCTGCGCCGCGACCTCATCTGAGGCAGGCCGGCCCGCCGGACGGCTTAGACGACGATCTCGACGAGGTTCTGCTCGCGGTCCAGCGCCCGGGCGAACTCGGCCTCGGGCACCAGCAGGCCGCCGGCCCGGTACGGGTTGGACGTGCGGCGGTCGGTCGGGAGCGAACGGCCGTTGACGCTCAGCTCGCGAGGCGAGAAGCCGACACCCGAGATCCGGTACCGGTAGCGGACCTGCCGGCCCTCGTGCTCGAGGTCGAACGTCAGGCCGTCGGCGCTCGCCGGCAGCACCGGATCGATCACGACGTCGCCAAAGGATCGGCGGAGTCCCAGCACGTTCGAGACGAGCTGGTTCAGGTAGATCCCCGGACCGCTCGAGTAGACCCGCCAGCCGCCTTTCACCCCGACGCGACCGGTCCGCAGTCGGCCGAACTCGCGGCTCGCCTCGCGGCGATCCATGAAGGCCGCGTCGGAGCTGCTGAAGTACGCGTTGGCCTGTCGAGGGAGCGCCGAGGGGATGTCGAGCTCGAGGCCGATCGGGCACACGGTGAGCAGCCCCCGGAAGGCCTCGTCGGGCCGCCCGATCCGGGCCATCGCCTCGACGTACCGGATGTGGGCGTGGACGTACTGGAGCCCGACCTCCCGCCCGAAGTTGGCGGCCGACTCGGCCCGGCGGAACCAGCGCATCGTCCCGCCGCGGTATTCCATCGGCCGATCCATGAGCCGCACGCCGTCGGGGAAGGTCAGATGCCGTTCGATCAGGGCGAGGTGGCGCTCGACCTGCTCGGCCGTGAAGATCCCGCTGATCATGCCCCGCGTCATCGGCAGCAGGCGGTAGGAGACGCCCGTCCGACGATCCCGGGGGTGGAGGAAGTACTCGATCTCGTCGGGCCCGAAGTGAGCGAGCCCGGCCACGACGCCGTCGGGCACGAGGTGTCGGTTGAAGTCGGTCCGGAGGCGCGCGCAGCGGTCCCGGAGGCGGTCGGCCATCGCGTCCCGGCCGGCCCGGTCGCAGACGTCTCGCAGGCGGTCGAGCACCTGCCAGGCGAGCTCGACGGTCCAGCTGCTGACCAGGCGCCGGGCCATCGCCGGGTCGGCCGGCTGGAGCGTGTCCTCCCAGTCGCCGCCGGCGAAGATCGGCAGCTCGGTGCCGGGGATGCAGTCGTGCTCGATCCGGGCGACCTGGGCCTCGACGTGGGCGAAGAGCGTGTCCCGCTCGCGGGTCGCCGCCCCCGTCCGATCGTCCGCCCAGGCGACCGGCTCGTCGAGGATCGACAGGTCGTTTGAGGCCTCGATGTAGTCGCAGAGCGCCTTGATCGGCCAGTGGATGACGTCGGCGTGGCTGTCGGGGGCCCGGATCCCGCGGTAGCGGTCGAACATGAACCATTGGGGCCAGTCGGCCGACTCGCGCGACTGATGTTCGTAGACGACCAGCAGCAGGTCCCGCAGCGGGCCGAGATTGCCGGTCGCGACGAGCAGCTCGACGGGGCCCTGGCAGACGTCGCGCAGCCCCCAGGCGGCGCCGCCGGCCTGCTCGAGGCCGTGCGGCGCGGAGAGGTGGATCAGCGCGTCGTGAAGGTACCAGCGGACGAGGTCGTCGAGTCGGGTGAGGTCGACCGCACGCCGTCCGTGCGCACCGCCGAGGCTCGCGCTCCGGCCGAGCCCGGACCAGAACCTCGCCCACTCGGCCTCGTCGTCGGCGTCTGCCGGCCGCCGTGCCGGGTCCGCAGCTCGCGCCGGGTCGAGGACGCTGCCACCGAACGCGAGCGCGAGCGCGGAGACCGGCTTCGTCCGGAAGACGACGTGGCTGTCGTCGCGGGGGACGCCGTCGGCGAAGAGCAGCTCGGCCCCGCCGATGGCGTCGATCCGCTCGACGTCCGGCGCGGCGATGAAGAAGGCCGCGTCCGGGTACCGTTCGGCGAGGAGCGAGCCCGGGCCGGGTCGCAGCTCGACGCGTCCGGCCGCGACGTCGATCCGGACGTCGCCCGGCTCGTCGTACTCGTGTTCGCCGAGGACGACGTCGTGGCTCACGAGCAGCTCCAGCGGCCCGCCCCGTTCGACCTCGAGCTCGAGCCGGCAGATCGGGTCGTGGGGTGACACGGTCGTCGAGATCGCCAGGCAGATCCCGCCGTCGTCGTAGATCCAGCGGGCCCCGTCGCGGGCCATCTCGAAGGCCGACGGCAGGCCCAGCAGCCGCCAGCCGCTCCCGGACCGGACGAAGATCCGCTGGCCGCTCGCTTTCAGGACGTTGAGCGGATTGCGACAGACGCTCAGCAGCTTGTTGAACGACGTGTTGCCGACCGTCGCCTGCGAGGCGAACACGCCGCCCATCCAGGCCGTCGTCGAGAGGCTGTCGTCGCTCGGCAGGACGTTCCGGCCGGAGCGCAGGATCAGCCCCGTCGGGCGCTCCCCGACGAGCTCCTTTGCTCGCAGGACAACGTGGCGGTCCAGGTCGTGGAAGAACGACAGAAGCCGACCGTCGCGTCGCTCGACGTGGCGCCAGGCCGACCCGAACCGGCGCTCGAGCTCGGCGGTTTCGAGGTCCCGACTATCGAAGAGGATCGGATCGTCGAACAGGCCGTCCGCGGGCGGCTGCGCGGTGTCCGCCGGTGGCTCCACGGCCATCTTGACCGATCGTCGCGACAGGCCCCGGAACGACGCCCGAGCGGCGTGAGCTCGTTCGGCGTCCGCATCGCTCGTGGCCGCCGGGTGGTCCGGCTCGTAGGCCGCGAAGAACGTGAGATCCGCTCGCTCGCCCGGCCGCATCGCGACGGCCCGCGACTGGAGCGTCGGCAGCGCGACCTCGTACTGGTAATTGCGGTTGGGCAGCCTGCGTCGGTCGAGCGCGACGGGGCGGTTCGTCGCCCGGTACGAGAGGCCGTAGAACTGGAAGCCGTCGGTCAGGTAGCCGACGGCGCGATCGAGACAGCCGTGCATCAGCCAGGGGAACGCCTCGCCCTGGGGCAGGTTCTGGCGGGAGCAGATCAGGAACCCCAGATCGTCGTCCTCCAGGATCGTGTGATCGATGTACTGGCTCGTGTAGAGCTCGCTGCTCCGGATCGCCGCCTCGCTGGCGATGCCGAGGTCCTGGGCGAGGACGGCATCGACGCTGACGCGACGGGTCCGACCGTTGCGGAGCTCCAGCGTCCAGAACCAGGTCGGCCGCCGTGCGGCGAGCCGCAGCGTGCAGGTGTAGTCGAGCCCGTCGGCGGAGCCTTCCCAGGCCGCCCGATCCGCCCCGACCGAGAAGCGACTCGGCGACCCTGGGCCGATCACGGGGAACCAGGCGATCCCATCGCGGCTCCGCCGTCGGAGGTAGACATTGCCGATGCCGCCTTCGACCGGGCTGCCGAGCACCTGGTTCACGAGCACGCCACCGTGACGGATCGCGAAGACCGAGCCGTTGCCGAGCAGCTCGATCGCGACGCCGGCCCGGTTCCGGATCTCGACCGTTTTGGGCCCCGGCCGGCCGAGGGTCGCCGCCTCCCCGGCCTCGTGCGTCACTCGGGCAGGAGCTCGACGAGCGACATCGCCGGCATCGGCAGCTCGAACGCCAGCTCCAGCCTGCCCCGTTCGGCGTGGACGGAGCGGGGCGGCTCGAGAAGTTCCAGGCGGTCCGCCTCGCGCAGGCGCTGCCAGCCGGCCGCATCGGGCCAGTCCGGCTTTCCCAGCTGCCCCCACGTCCGGACGATGTTCGAATGGTCGGCATCGACCCGCTGATGACGGAGCGTGTAGCGGCCGGCCCCCAGGCCGCCGAGCCGCAGGCTCACCGTTCGGTCGAGTGCGGCGTCACCGGCGGACTTCGTCCGGTCGAGCGTGCCGTTCCAGACCGCGATCGCCAGCCGGCCGTCCGGATCGCGCGTCGCCCAGGCCTCCACGAGCGACCCCGCGCCGTCGCCGGCGAACTCGCACGCCAGCTCCTCGTCCCCGAGCCGCTCGAGCATCGCGATCGCCCAGAACCGGGGCTTGCGGAGGTTTCCGATCGTCAGGAGCCCGAAGCCGCCGTGGAACAGCGACGGTGCCTCGCCCAGCTCGACGAAGTGGTCCGAGGCGACCCAGTAGGCCAGCGATTCGAGGCGGCCGGCCGCCGAGCGCATGCCGCGGGCGACGAGCGGCGCGGCCCACGCCGTGTCGTTGACCGGCGCCCCGTGGCCCGAGCTGACGCCCCACTCCGTCCACCACAGCGGGAGATCGGGGCGGCCGAAGCGGGCGGCGATCGGACGGAGGTCGAGCGGCGCTGCGCCGTAGGTGTGCGTCGAGAGAAAGTCGAGCGGCACGTCCGCCGCCCGGCAATGCTCGAGCAGGTCGTCGATCCAGCCGGCCGCCGCGGTCGCCGGCCCGCCGACCCGAAATTCGGCGTCGACCGATCTCACGGCGCGGGCCGTGACCTCGTACAGCCGGAGGTAGTCGGACTCCGCGGCCGACCAGAACAGCCGCAGGTTCGGCTCGTTCCACACCTCGAACGCCCACTCGCGGACCTCGTCGCGCCCGTAGCGCTCGGCGAGATGGCCGACCAGATCGCGAACCAGCGACGCCCAGCGCTCGTCATCGCGCGGCGGCGAGACGATCGCGTCGTAGGCGAACACGGTGGCCGCCGGATCGGACGCGAGGTCGCGCGGCATGAACGACAGCTCGACGATCGGCCGGAGACCCGTCGCGAGCAGCCGGTCGAGAACGGCGTCGACTCCCCTGAAGTCGTGCACGGGGCCCTCGCCCGCGTCCCGGTACACCCCGAGCGAATCGTGGAGGATCGCGTGGGCCCGGACGGCCCGGGCCCCGAGCTCGCGCCGGACGATCGTGAGAGCCTCCGCGAGCTCCGCGCCGACATCGTGACCGCCCGGACCCGCCCCACGGAGCAGAAGCGCGAGGTGCTCGGAGCCGATGATCGGTTGCCACGGCCGGGCGACCGGGCCCAGGACGGCGCCGGCGTCGACGTGGATCCGGACGGCCCCGTCGACGGCGCCGGGATCGACGCGGGCCGGCGCCGAGAGCGGCGCCGCTTCGGCGGTCTCGATCGTCGCGACGCTCGAGACCGCGTACCAGGCCTCGCCGTCCGGTGGGCCGGTCGTGTCGATGTATGGGCCGTGCGGCACCGCGAGCACGTCGCCGCTCTTCTGGTCGACGGCCTCGAATGTGTCGTCAGCGGTGGCGCTGCGGTGGACGAGGTAGCCCGCCGCGCCCGGCACTGGCGACCAGGCGATCGTGACCTGACCCCGACCACGCACGGCCGCGACGTCCGCCGGGGGTGGCAGCGGGGCACCCGGAGCCGGCCGGTCCCGATCGGTCTGGGCCGCGCCCGTGGCGAACCAGGCGATCCGGGCGGCCGTCGCCCGCCGCCCGAACGCCGACGCGTCACCGGGCTCCGACTCCGGCACCGACGCCGTCTCCGGCGCGCCCCGCGGCGAGGTCACGGAGTCGGCGAGTAGTCGATCGCGCTCCGCGGCCCGGCGTTGAACCGCTCCAAGCCCATGATGGGTTGCAGAACCTTGCGCACGTCCTTCGTGGCGAAGGCGTCGCGCAGGACGTCGCCGCCCAGCGCGTTGCCGAGGGCGGCCATGACGATCCCCTGGTCGAGGGACAGGTAGAAGTCCGAGACCCGGCCCGTGTCGACGTTGACCGAGTCGCGGAAGCCCCACCGGTCGTAGATCGCGAAGTCGGCCTCGAGGTCGGCGAGGTTGTCCATGACCGCATCCGGTGCCCAGCGAAGGGCGAGGAACGCGGCGTGCGGCGTGACGACCCCGTCCGTGTAGGCCGACGGCGGGGGATCGGGCTGCGGCTCGCGGCCGGGGCAGTCGCCGAAGCCGCGGTCGACGAGCGTGTTGTCGTTGTTGGACTTGTAGCCGTCGGGTCGCATGCCGATCGCGTCCACGCCGTACTCGCTGTAGCCGCCTTCGGGGATGTTCGCCGGGGAGAAGCCCCAGTAGCCGTACTCGGCCTCGACGAGGCCGTGATGGATCTGGGCCGTGATGGTGAGCGGATGGTTGATCGCCCAGCTGTGCGGCGCCCACCGTTCCTCGGGCACGAAGAGGGCGGGCATGAGCGCCTCGAACATGCTGCCGCCCCAGCCGGGGACGACGAGGAAGTCCTCGTACGGGTAGGCGCCCTCGAAGACGGTCACGCCGAGGTACGTCTCGCGGAACCCGACGGGCCTCGTCTCGTGCCAGCTCCAGTCGCACGTCTCGGGGAAGGTCCGCCAGTGGCCGAAGTAGTGCATCTCGGGGAGTTCGCCCTTGGCGATCCCGATGTAGCTCGCGATGCGGCTCTCGCTCACGATCGTGTCGTAGCAACAGGGCGAATCGCCGGTGTCCGGGGCGACGTGGAAGGCGATGAGGTTCCGCGCCGGCCGGTAATAGAAGCCGAAGTCCATGCTCTCGTACAGGGCGGCGGCCCGGTCCGCGATGTCGGGCACGGTGTTCGCGACGACCCGGAGGCCGGTCGCCAGCCAGCCGTTGTCCACCGACGAGAGGATCGGCGTCAGCGGGTCGCCGGACGGCGGCCAGGCGGTCAGCTTCGCGCCGGTCGTGTGGTCGTACCAGTTGTAGTACTGGCCGCTCGGCTCGTGGCGCTCCATCGTCTCGAGCGTGCCGATCGTCCGCGTCAGGCGGGCGACGGCTTCGGCATGACCGATGATCCCCAGACGCTCGGCCACGACGGTGCTCCACATGTACGCGCCGATGTTCGTCGTCGATGTCTGGACGCTTCGCGTGCCGTCGGCGCGCAGATTGTCGGCCGGCAGGCCGGTGTCCTCGTCGGTCATCGCGACGAACGAGGCCCACGTGTCGGTGGCGTAGCGCAGGAGTGTGTCGCGCTGGGCGGCGCTGACCGACGATTCCGCCGCCGAGACGGCCCCGAGGGGCGCGACGAGAGCGAGGACGACGAGGAGCGCGGCGAGGCGGCGGATCATGGGTCGTACCTCCGGGCTCAGCCCTTCAGGCCTGTCGTGGCAATGCCTTCGGTAATCCAACGCTGGAAGAGGATGAAGATGATGAGCACCGGCACCACCAGCACGACGGAGCCGGCCATGAGCATCCCGTGATCGGCCTGGTACTGACCGGTGGCGAACGTCGCCAGCGCGACCGGCAGGGTGTACATCTCCGGTTCCTGGGCCATCACGAGCGGGTAGAGGAAGCTGTTCCAGCTTCCGAGGAAGGTCAGGATCCCGAGCGTCGCGAGGACTGGCACGGTGATCGGCAGGACCACCTGCCAGAAGATCCGCCACTCATTGGCCCCGTCGATGCGTGCGGCCTCGAGCAGTTCGTCCGGGATGCCGTACATGAACTGCCGGGTCAGGAACACCCCGAACGGACCGACCAGGAACGGCAGGATCAGCCCGGGATACGTGTTCACGAAGCCAAGATTCGCCATCAGGACGAAGTTCGGGATCAGGGTGATCCCGGCTGGGACCATCAGGGTCGCGAGGACGAGCCCCATGATCAGCCCCTTGCCGCGCCACTGCAGCTTGGCGAGCGCGAAGCCGAGCATCGGACAGAACAGGACGTTGCCGGCGGTCACGATCAAAGCGACCAGCGACGAGTTGAAGAAGTACCGCGGGAAGTCGAGCTGACTGAAGAGCCGATCGTAGTTGTCGGCTGTGGGCGCCTTCGGCAGGAAGGTCGGCGTGGTGACGAGGAACTCGGCCTGGGGCTTGAACGACCCGAGGACCATCCACAGGAAGGGTCCCACCATGAGCAGGATCCCGAGGATCAGCAGGAGATAGATCCACCAGGTGGCCGCGGGGCGGTGGATGGTCGGGGCGGCCGGACCCTGGGCCGCTGGTTGCGCCGTCGCCGTCATCGCGGGTCCTCCATCACGTTTCCGATCGGAGGAACTTGAACTGAAGGAACGCGACGATCGCGACGATGACGAAGAGGACGTACGCAATCGCCGACGCGTAGCCCTGGTGGAAGAACTCGAAGCCCTGCTGGTACATGTACATCGTGACCGACAGCGTCGCGTCGAGCGGACCGCCGTCGGTCATGACGAACGGCTCCTCGAAGAGCTGGAGGTAGCCGATCGTCGTGATCACGAGCATGAACAGAATCGTCGGCCGGAGCATGGGCAGCGTCACGTAGCGGAAGGCCTTCCAGCGCCCGGCACCGTCGATCGCCGCGGCTTCGTACAGGACGGCGGGGATCGCCTGCATCCCCGCGACGAACACCACCATGGCGAACCCGACATTCCGCCAGACCGCCATCGCGATGATCGAGGGCATCGCGAGGGCCGGATTGGCCAGCCACGCCGGCCCGGTGATGCCGAGATTCTCGAGGAGCAAGTTGATCAGTCCGACCTCCGGATTGAGCAGAAACCGCCAGACCACGGCGATTGCGACGATGCTCGTGATCACCGGCAGGTAGTAGCCGACCCGGAACGCCGTCCGGAACCTCGTGATGCCACGGCTCAGGGCATTGGCGACCACGAGGCCCAGGATCAGGGTCAGCGGCACTCCGACGACCACGAAGTAGACCGTGTTGCCGAGCGACTTCCAGAACTTGGGGTCGGCGAACAGCTCGGCGTAGTTCTGGAGGCCGACGAAGCTGGTCCCGAGCGGATTCTGGAGGTCGCGGAGACCGAAGTTCGTGAAGCTCAGGATCAGGGCCGCCAGGATCGGAAAGGCCATGAAGACCCCGAACAGGATGACGAACGGGGCGGCGAACGCCCAGCCCGTCAGATCCTGTCGCCAGCCGTGGCGGGCGGTGCCCGCAGCTGCTCCCTTCCCCGTGACGTCGCGCCGGACGAGCGGCGGGGCAGTCACCTCAGTTCGTCCCGATGGACTCGGCTAGCTGCTGCATCTGGTCGGCGGCCGCCTGCGGATCGGTATCGCCGACGGTCATCGCCTCCAGGATGTCGTTGATCCCCGACGAAAGCTCGCTCCAGGACTCGGTCGCGGGCTGCGCCTTCGTGTCCTCGAGCTGCGCACCGAACACGGCGAGGTTCGGGTCGGCCGTCAGGGCCGGATCGTCCCAGCCGGCCTGGACCGCAGGTAGCACCGTCGCGGTCTCGTACCAGAGCGCCTGCGTCGCGGGATCCGAGAGGAACTTCACGAACGCCCAGGCGGCATCCTTGTTCTGCGAGTTCTTGTAGACAACGACGTTGCTGCCCCCGAGGAACGAGGTCCCGGAGACCTTCTGCGGCATCGGCGCGATCGCCCACTTGTCCGCGAAATCGGCGCCACCGGCGGTCTCGATGAGGCCGAGGTGCCACGGGCCGGAGAAGAACATCGGGTAGTCGCCCTGTACGAAGGCCGGCGTGATGTCGAAGCCCTCGGGCACCGCCGTCGGCGTGAGGCCTTCCTCGAAGAACGAGTCGTAGAACGTCAACGCCTCGACGGCCTCGGGGCTGTTGAGCGTCGGGTTGCCTTCAGCGTCCACGACGTCGCCGCCGTTCGACCACAGGAACGGGAAGTACTCCTGCCAGTTCCTGGTTCCGAGAGAGATGCCGTTCGCGGACCCGCCGTCTTCCTGCATGGCCTCGGCCATGGCCTTCAGCTCGTCCCAGGTTGTCGGTGGCGATGTGATGCCGGCCGCTTCTGCGATGTCCGTCCGGTAATAGAGGAGTCGTGTCTCGACATACCAGGGCACACCGAGGGGCACGCCGTCGACGATGTTTGTGTTCCAGGCGCTCTCGAAGTAGACGCTCGGATCGATGTCCGACGGGACGGGCTCGAAAGCGCCGGTCGCCCCGAACTGGCCCATCATGTCGGTTCCCATCTGGCTGACGTCCGGCGTCGTGTTCCCGGCGATCGCTGTCTGTAGCTTGGCGACCGCCTGACCCCAGTCGACCGGCGTCACGTTCACGGTGACGCCCGGGTTCTGGTTCTCGAATTCATCGGCAAGGGTGCCGAGGAGCGTCCCCTCGTTGCCCATCGCCCAGACGGTCAGCGTTCCGCTGAGGTCGCCGGCGGGGCTCGCGCCGTCCGACGCGGGAGCAGCCGTGTCGCCGGGCGCCGCAGGGGTGCCGCTGGCACCGCCGCCACCCTGGTTCGTTCCGCACGCCGCAATGCCGAAGGTGAGCAGGAAGGAGACGGCAACAACTGCCGCTCGAGAGATGGGTCGCATAATCGACCTCCGTTGGCAGGAGGCCTGTGGTCTGCAGCCTCGCCGGCACCAAGGTTGCGCCGCGTCCGCTGCCGGGGCGACGGCGGACCCTTGACGAGGGCTTTCAGATACGTGACAGCGGGCGCGAGGTCCGATCGTGCGGAGCGGCCGGCATCAGTGATTGGTCGAATCAGCCTCGACCGAGGGGCTGGAATCGCCCCCGGCCCCCGTCCCATGCCGGGCTGATTCTCTGGCGGCATGGCGGCGCTGCCAGATCGTCGAGCCGGCGATCGCCGCCCCGACGAGCGCCCCGAGAAACAGGCCGCGGACGAACGTCGCGGCCCGCGGGTCCCCGTCGTCGTCGCCGGGGAGTTCGAGGACGCGGTCGATCAGCCCTCGCCGCTCGCTCACGGCCCGGTGCTCCGCCTGGTCGGCCCCAGAATCGAGACGACCGAGATGAATCCGATCCCGACCCAGGCCACGATCGACGCCGCGACGAGCCGGAAGTCGCCGAGTCGCAGCAGGTCGATCCCGAGGCGGGCGCCCAGCGCATCGCCGGCCCACGCTCCCAGGATCGCCCCAAGCAGCAGCAGCGGGAGCTGGCCGCCCGCCGACCCCCGGACCAGCACGAACAGCGCGGTGTGGAAGATGCCGACGAGGATCGCGAGGACCGGCGCCGGTCCGATCATCAGGCGCTCGCCCGAAGCGCGGCCGCCTCGGGTCGGGCGATCCGGCCGCCCCCGATGACGTACTCGTCCGAATAGAACACGGCCGCCTGGCCGGGCGCCGCCGCCCAGACGGG
>DASTVH010000173.1:0-3647 GCA_035759195.1 Candidatus Limnocylindrales bacterium | reverse complement strand
GAGCGCCGCCGACTTCCGGCGGCTGACCCAGCTCGTGCTCATGACGGCCCTGCAACGCGCCGGAACGTGGGTCTGTGAGCCGCTCTCGGAGCTCACGCTGGACGTCCCCTCATCCACGGCGGCGGGCGTGGTCGCCGCGCTGGGCCGGCTCGGCGGCCGGGTGACGGGTCAGTTCTCCGCCAACGGCGTGTCGACGCTGGGCGCGGTGCTGCCCGTCGCACGCGTCCGCTCGCTGCAGCACCAGTTGCCGGGCCTCTCGATGGGCGAGGGCGTCCTCGAGACGCGCTTCGGCGGGTATCAGCCGGTCGGCCGCGACGAGCCTCGCCGACGGCGGTCGGCTCCGAGCCCCCTCGACCGCGACGCGTGGCTTGCGTCACTGGCGAGGCGAGGGTAGGGGATCGGCAGGACGGCCGCGGACCGGCGGCGAGACGGTCCCGAGACGATGGGCCGGTAGTTTGCGGGCGCCGGGGTGACAGTCAGCGGTGGAGGCGGCGACGCGGGCGTCGGAGTCCGACCGGGAAGCGATCGGATCGTCCCGCCGGCCAGGGAGGCGCGCGATGAAACGACTGGTCCCCGGGCTCATCGGCCTGCTCGTCCTCGCACTGGCGGGGCCCGTCCAGGCAGCACCCCTCGTTCGGGAGCACTACAGCGGAACCGACTCGTACGATTTCAATGATTGCGGTTTCGACGTCCACGTCGAGGTGAGCTTCGAGGGGGTCTTCATGTTGAAGAAGCCCCGCTCCGACGGTGCGCCGCCGTACCTGTTCGACAACTACGAGGTCCACGAGATCCTGACGGCCAACGGGCGAACGCTCACCTTCGATCACCAGGGGCTGTACAAGGACCTGCGGATCACCCACGTCGAGGGCACTGTCTACCAGTTCGTCGCAATCGAGGCGGGGAGGCCCTTCGTTGCGCGCGCCGAGGACGGGACCGTCCTCTTCCACGACCGTGGTCTCCTCAAGACGACCTTCCAGGTCGACACCCTCGGGGACACGGACCTGTCCAACGACGTCTTCATCGAGGACAGTTTCGAGCTGCTCAAGGACGCCGGAAGCCATCCCGGGTTCTACATCGACGGCTGTCCCGAGCTGGAGGCCTACTTCTTCGGTTGAGGCGGTGCGCCCGACGCACCAGTAACCTCGCCTGCCGGGCCGGCATCCGAGAAGCCGGCCCGGCCGCCGGGAAGACGCTCCCGAGCAGCATCCTGACGATCACGTTCTGCGTGGCGCGGTCGCGTGACCTTGCCGGGCGAGTACCGTCCGTGTGACAGCGAGGTGGCACATGGCCGTGACCGAGTGGCTGCTTGACGGGGATCCGGCGATCCGCTGGCAGGTGATGCGTGCTCTGACGCACGAGCCGGCGGCTGTGATCGCCGCCGAGCGGTCACGGGTCGCCACCGAGGGCTGGGGGGCCCGGCTCCTCGCCCTCCAGGCGCCGGACGGCCTGTGGGGCGGCAGGCCGTGGTCCCAGGACTGGACCGACACGTTCCACGTCCTGGAGCTCCTGCGGCGGTTCGGGCTCGATCCGACGAGCGAGCAGGCGCGGCGGGCCGTCGGTCTCGTCCGCGAGCACGTCGTCTGGCGCGGTGGCGCGCCGGTCGAGACGCCCTGGGCGGACAACCGCTTCTTCGAGGGCGAGGTCGAGCCGTGCATCAACGGCAACGTCGTCGCGACGGGCTCGTACTTCGGGGTGGACATGGCACCCCTCGTCGAGCGGCTCCTGTCCGAGCAGCTCACCGACGGCGGCTGGAACTGCGAGGTCGAGAACGGCGCGGTCGTGTCGTCGTTCGGGACGACGATCAACGTCCTCGAGGGCCTCCTCGAGCACGAGCGGGCGATCGGCGGGTCCGACGAGGTGGCGTCCGCCCGCCGCCGCGGCGAGGAGTACATGCTCGATCGCCGGCTGTTCCGTCGCAAGTCCACCGGCGAGGTGATCGACGAGACCTGGCTCCAGTTCTCGTTCCCGCCCTGGTACTTCTATGACGTCCTCCGGGGCCTCGACTATCTCCGCGACGCCGGAGTCGAGGGCGACGAGCGGGTCGCCGAGGCGACCGAGGTGGTCGAGGGCAACCGGGCTGCCGACGGCCGCTGGCCGCTCCAGAACGTCCACGAGGGCGAATCGCACTTCGAGTTGGAAGGGGGCGAGGGCCAGCCGAGCCGCTGGAACACGCTACGCGCAATGCGTGTGCTCAACTGGTTCGGATACCGGCGGACGTAGGCGGGTCGGCCTCGAGGGCGTCGCCTGCCGCGGGGCTCCACCATTCGGTGGATGCCCGCCTCATCCATGAGGTTCCGGCCGCTGCGACAAGGAGCCGTCGCGGACCCGCGATCGCAGGCGCGAGACTCGGGGTCAGGAGGTCCTGACCCATATGACGACCCACATCGCTCCAGCCAATCACGCCGCACCAGGCACCGCCGGGTCTCCGGTGGACCCTCAGACACCGATCGTCGAGCTGCGCGGCATCACCAAGCGGTACGGCAGCGTCGAAGCGCTCGCCGGCATCGATCTCGACGTGATGCCCGGCGAAATCGTCGCCGTGCTCGGCCCGAACGGCGCCGGCAAGACGACCGCGATCGCGATCATGCTCGGCCTTCGCCAGCCGAGCGTCGGCACCGTCCGCGTCTTCGGTGAGGACCCGCTGCACGCGGGCGTCCGCGAACGAATCGGCGCCATGCTCCAGGAGTCGGGCATTCCGGCCACCCTCCGGGTCGGCGAAGTCGTCGACCTGTTCCGCGCCTACTACCCGCTGGCGCTGCCACGCGACGAGGTCCTGGCGGCCGCCGATCTCCTCGATCTACGCGATCGGCCGGCCGGGAAACTCTCCGGCGGTCAACGCCAGCGCCTGTATTTCGCACTCGCGCTCGCCGGCGATCCCGACCTGCTGTTCCTCGACGAGCCGACCGTGGGCATGGACGTCGCCGCGCGGCGCGCCTTTTGGGACCGCATCCGGGCCCTCGCCGAGCTCGGCAAGACCGTGCTGTTCAGCACCCACCTGCTCGAGGAGGCCGACGCCCTCGCGACCCGGATCGTCCTGATCGACCGCGGCCGGGTCATCGCCGCCGGCACACCGGCCGAGATCAAGGCGCGGGTCGCCGGCAAGCGGATCCGGGTCCGCGGCCCGCTGAGCACCGACGCGATCGGCGCGATCCCGGGCATCACCTCCGTCGCCCGCCACGGTGGATACCACCTGCTCACCGCCGAGGACGCGATGCCCGTTCTCCGCCACCTCATGGCCCTCGGCTCGCTGGTCGAGGAAGTGACCGTCGAGGACGCCGGCCTCGAAGCCGCGTTTCTCGGCCTGACCGAGGAAGGAGCCGACCGATGACGACCCTCACCGCCCCCGTCGCCGCAGAGGCGTCGCGGGCAGCCATGCCGACGCGCCGCACAAGCCCGACCGCAGTGCGGTCCGGAAGCCCCTCGACGATCCTCCGCCGGCAGGCTCGCGGCGAGCTTCTCAAGCTCCTCCGCGCGCCCGACTTCGTGGCCCCAGTCGTCCTGCTGCCGGTCGTGCTGTTCGCCCTGTTCGGCGGTCCGAGCGTCGGTGTGGTGACGGACGAAGGAATCGCGATCGGGCCGCTGCTCGCCGCCTCGTTCACCGCCTACGGCGTCCTGGGCATCGTCCTGTTCACGTTCGGGGAGGCCGT
>DASTVH010000172.1:0-6651 GCA_035759195.1 Candidatus Limnocylindrales bacterium | reverse complement strand
ATGGAGACGAGTTCGAGGCTCTCGTGATCCGGCTCGAGCGCACCGGCCCAGCCGACGCGCACGTTCCCGACGCCCGGCGCGTAGTACTTCAACTGGTGGGCGTCCGGCTCGTCGCGATTGAACTCGTCGATCACGAGGACGTTCTCGTAGCAGCCGGCCGGCACGCAGGTCACCGAACCTGTCTCGAGGACCCTGGCCCGATCCGTCCAGTCGACGTCCGGTCCCCAGCCCTGCGAGTAGCTCAACCCGCCGACCTGCGGATCGGGCTTCATCGAGATGCCGGCTTTCGCCTCGTCCAGTCCGGGAATCCAGGCCGGCGAATCCACGATCTCGCCGTCCTCGTACTCTTCCGGGTACTGACCGAGGTGCCAGACGACGCCGTCGTCATCCTGGGCCCAGAGGGCCAGCTCCGCCTCGACCAGCTCCCCGTCGCTGTAGTCGAGGTCGTACCCGATGACCGTCCGGATGCCGTCGATCACCTTCGTCATGTCGGTGACCGTGAAGACGACCTGGTGAGCGACCGGACCCTCGTCGCCGTCGGCGACGCCCTCCCACGTGAACCGGGTCCCTGGGATCAGCGGGAAGTACATGTTGTCGATCGTGGTGGGGTCGGAGAACGCGCCGTACGGGAACGACTCGGTCAGGGATTCGGTCGCCATCGCCGTCGGCGCGGGCGGCGCGGGCGTCCTGGAAGGAGAAACAGGCGGCGGCGGGTCGAGGGAGGGCATGACCTGGGCCGCCTCGGTACAGCCTCCCAGCGCCAGAACCCCCGCCACGCTCAGCGCAACTGCGCCGCTCCGACGAATCATCCGGACTCCTCCGACAATCAGGCGACGACCTCGGCGACGGCCCCGGCCCGCTCGCGGCGCGCGAAGCGCAGGTAGAGCGATGGGACGACGAACAGGTTCAAGAGCGTTGACGTCACGAGGCCGCCGAGAATCACGACCGCGAGCGGATGCTCGATCTCGTGCCCGGGCAGGTCTCCGGCGATCGCCAGCGGCACGAGCGCGAGGCCCGTCGCGAGCGCGGTCATGAGGATCGGCGACAGCCGCTCCCGGGCACCGCGCACGACGAGGGCCGGACCGAAGGGCTCGCCCTCGTAGCGCTCGAGGTGCTGGAAGTGATTGATCATCATGATCCCGTTCCGGGCCGCGATGCCGAGGACCGTGAAGAACCCCACGAGCGAGCCGAGCGAGATCACGCCGCCGCCGATCCACGAGGCCAGGATGCCGCCGACGAGCGCCGACGGCAGGCAGAGGAACGAGAGGACCGCGAGGCGAGTGCTGCCGAAGGAGGCCTGGAGCAGCAGGAAGATCCCGATGAGCGCCGCGAACGCGAACAGCAGCAGGCGGTCCTGGGCCGCCTGTCGCTCGGCGTACTCGCCAAGCATCTCAGGGTGGTAGCCGGGATCGAATTCAACCGCCGCGAGCGCCGTCTCGACGTCGCGGATCACCGAACCCAGGTCGCGACCACTCACGTTCGCCTCGACGTCGATGCGCCGGTTGAGGCCCTCGTGGCTGACGCTGTTCGGGCTCTCGACGACCCGGACGTCGGCGAGTTCGCCGAGCGCGACCGGACCCTCCACCGGCGTGTCGATCGGAAGGTTCTCGATGTCGGTCACGCTCTGGCGGACCGGCGCGATCGCCCAGACCATGACGTCGTAGGCCTTGCCCTCGACGAAGATGTCGCCGACCTCCTCGCCGGCCAGCATGACCGACACCGCCCGCCGGACGTCGCCGGGCTTGATGCCGTACTGGAGCGCCTTGGCGAGGTCGACCTCGACCTGGATCTGGGGAATCTCGACCTGGAGCTCGCGGTGGAGGTCGATGATCCCGGGGATGTCCGACATCCGCTCCTCGAGCTCGGCTGCCTTGTCGCGAAGGACGCCGAGGTCGGGGCCGTAGATACGGATGACGATCGCGTCGCTCGTCCCGGTCAGGACCTCTCTGATCCGCTCCTTGAGGTAGGTCTGAACGTCGCGCCGGAGGCCAGGATAGCCGTCGACAACCTCCTGGACGGCGGCGTGCGTGGCGTCGTAATCCACGTCCGGGGCGATGCTGATCCAGTTCTCCCCGAAGTCGATGCCATACGGCTCGTCGGCCTGGAACGCCTGGCCGATATGCGATCCGCAGTTGCGAACGCCGGGGATCGAGCGCAGCTCGATGCACGCCGCGGTCGAGATGCGGACCTCCTCGAGATGCGACGTGCCGGGCGCGGCGACCCAGTGCATCAGGAAGTCCCGCTCCTTGAAGTCAGGGAGAAGGGACTGGCCGAGTTGCGAGAACGTCACTCCCCCGAGGAGCGTGACCGCGCCGACGGCGACGAATGCGGGCCGCGCGCTCCGGACGATCCGCGCGAGGAGTCGCTCGTATCCCTGCTGAAGGATGCGTGCGATCGGCGACTCGCGTCGCTCGACCGGCGCGTTGCGGAGCAGGATCAGGGCCATCGCCGGGGTGACCGTGAGGGCCACGCCGAGCGACGCGAGGACGGCCAGGCCGTAGGAGACGACGAGTGGCTGGAAGAACGCGCCGGACAGGCCCTCGACGAAGAACACCGGGATGATCGCGACGACGTCGATGAGCGTCGCGTAGATGATCGCGCTGCGGACCTCCAGCGAGGACTCGAGGACGATCGAGGCCGTCGAGCGCGAGCTGCCGGCGAGCCGGTGCTGCCGCAGCCGGCGGACGATGTTCTCGATGTCGATGATCGCGTCGTCGACGACGACCCCGACGGAGATCACCAGACCGGCGATCACCATCGTGTTGATCGTCGTGCCCCGCAGGTCGAGGACGAGCGTCGCGGCCATGAGCGACAGCGGAATCGCGACGAGGCTGATCAGCGCCGTTCGCCAATCGAACAGGAAGAGCACGAGGATGACGAAGACGAGGATCGAGCCGACGAGGAGCGCCCGCGAGAGGTTGTCGAGGGCCGTCGTGATGAACGTCGCGGGACGGAAGATCGTCGTGTCGACCTCGATCCCGGCCATGCCCGGCCGGAGCTCCTCCATCGCCTGCTCGACGCCGCGTGTCACGTCGAGCGTGTTGGCCCAGGGGAACTTCTCGACGATCAGCATGATGCCCGGACCGTCGTTGATCACCGCGTCGCCGATCATCGGCTGGTGCTCGAAGACGAGCGTGGCGACCTGGCTCAGTTCGACGGTCTTGCCGTCGGCGCCCGTCATCGTGACGTCGCGCAGGCTGTCGGCGGTCGTGACGGTCGGCACATGGTGGACGACCAGGCGCTGGTTTTGCGTGTCGAGGAAGCCGCCGGTGCCGATGAGGCTGCCGTCCGTGAACCGGAGCAGGCCGGCGTCGAGCGCCGACGCCGACGCTTCCATGACCTGGTCGAGGGTCACGCCGTGGGCCGCCATCTGCTCGGGGACGACCTGCACCTGGAGCTGCTTGAGCCGCTCGCCGTAGATCGTCACGTTGGCGACGCCCTGGACGCTGAGCAGGCGGCTCCGGATCGTCCAGTACGACAGCATCGAGAGGTCCAGCAGGTCCACGGTGTCGGAGGTCAGCCCGATCTTGAGGACCCGGCTCGTCGCCGACAGGGGCTGGATCATGAACGGCGGGCTGGCCCAGGTCGGCAGCGTCGCGGCGACGTTCGCCAGCCGCTCCGCGACGAGCTGACGGGCCCGGAGCAGGTCCGTCTCGCGGGTGAAGATCATCTCGATCTGGGAGAGCTGGGGGACCGACTTCGAGCGAAGGATGTCGAGTCCCTCGACGCCGGCGAGGGCCTGCTCGATCGGCACGGTCACCAGGGATTCGACCTCCGAGGTCGACATCCCCAGCGCGATCGTCTGGATCTCGACCTTGGGCGGAGCGAACTCCGGGAACACGTCGACGGGCACGTTCTGAACCCGGCCGAGCCCGACCAGCATCATCCCGGCGGCCGCGGCGATGACGAGGAACCGGTAGCGCAGGCTCGTGCGAACGATGGAGCGCATCACGGCGAGGGTCCTCCCGGGTCAGCGTTCAGCCGACCGCCTCAGTGGCCACCACCGACACCGGATTCGACGCCCCACAGCTCGGCGGTGCCGACCGTGACGACGGCGGTCCCGACCGGCGGCCCGGCCGACAGGATCGCCACCCCCTCGGCGATCTCCACCACCGTGATCGCCGCGCGGACGAAGACGCGCTCCTGCGGGCTCGTGTAGGTCCAGGTCTCACCGTGCTCGTCGTAGAGCACCGCCTCGTACGGGACGGCGAGTCGCCCGCCGGTCGGGCCGGCCGTCACGGGCGCTGTGGCGATGCCGAGCCGTTCGGCCGCCCGCCCGGAGAGCGAGAGCTGCTTGAGGCCGGTGGCCTCGTTCTCCTCGACCACGACCGGCGGCTCCGTCGCCGCCGCATCCGACGACGCCGGCGCGCAGGCCGTGGCGAGGATTCCGACGATTGCGATGCTTGCGACGGCCACGAAGAGCCGCCGACCGCCGTTCCGCATGATCTTCCCCTCCCGCAAGGTCTCACTCATCGTGGTCATCACGCCGGACTCAGCCCGGGCTGCTCGACGAGCTGGCTCGCCGCATCGGGCTCCGCACTCGGTCCGGACCGGAAGTACACGGCCGGGACGAGGAACAGGGTGGACAACGTGGACGTCGCGACACCCCCGACCATCACGATGGCCAGCGGCCGGAGGATCTCGAGGCCGGGCAGGCCGCCCAGGACGATGAACGGCGCGAATGCCAGCGCCGTCGCAGTGGCGGTCGCGAGGATCGGCCCGAGGCGCTCGCGGGCGCCGTCGAGGATGAGCTCGGGTCGCAGCTCCGCATCGGGCGCCCGCTCCAGCTCCTGGTAGCGGTCGACCAGGACGATGCTGCTGCGGGCAGCGAGAGCCAGAACGCCGATCATCCCGGCGACGACGCCGATCGACGCAACGCCGCCGGCGAGGATCGCCCCGACCGCGGCGCCGACGAGCGCGACCGGCAGGGCGAGGTACACGTAGATCGCTCGCCGCCAGCTGCCGAACGCGGCCTGGAGCAGGAGCAGGATGAGGAGCGCCGATGCCCCGGCGATCACGAGAAGGCCGATCGTCGCCGACTGGCGCTCGAGCGATCCGGTCAGGACCTCGGCCCGGGATTCGAGGGGGAACGAGATGCCGGCGACGCGGCTCTCGACGTCGGCCATGACCGAGGACAGGTCGCGGCCGGCGACCGTGCCGACGACGTCGACGAAGCGGAAGACGCCTTCGCGCTGGATCACGACCGGGCCGGCCTCGATGCTGACGTCGGCGACCTGGTCCAGGCGGACCTCGTCACCCGCCGTCGGGATCGGTAGGGCCCGGGCGCTGGAAAGGCTCGCCCGCAGGTCCGGGACGCCCCAGACGACCACCTCGAAGACCTTCTGGTCCTCGAACAGGAACCCGACTTCGATGCCGGCGAGCAACGTCGCGGCGGCGCGGCGGACGTCGCCGGGGGCGACGCCGTGCCGGCCGGCCGCTTCGAGGTCGACAGCGATCCGAAGCCGCGGCTCCTGGGTCGGCGTGAGCACCTCGAGCCCGCCCAGGCCCTCGACATCGGTCAACGCGTCGCGGACCTCGTTGGCCTTGGAGAGGATGACGTCGTCCTCGTGGCCGTAGACGCGAACCGCCACGTCGCGCTGCGGCCGGGCCAGGATCTCGTCGATCCGGGCCGACGTGTACGTCCCGACGGCGTGACGGAGCCCCGGGTAGCCGGCGACGACGCCTTCGATCGCGGCGACGGTCCGGCCGTGGTCGGCGGCGGGGTCGATGCTTACCCACAACTCGCCGGTATTGACGTTCGTGACCTGGTCGGACGTGATCGCCCGGCCCACGTGACCTCCGACGTTGCGGACGCCGTCGATCGCCCGGATCTCCGCCCCCGCCCGGGCCAGGATCCGGTTCATCTCCGCGCCGGAGGCACTCGGCGGCCCCTGGAGGCTGACGAGGATGTCCCCCTCGCGGAACGACGGGACGAAGTCGTCGCCGAGCCGCGGCGCGCTGACCGCCGCGGTCGCGATCAGGACGAGGGCGGTCAGCGCGGCGGCCCCGGCGAAGAGCGGCCGGCTCCTGCCGAGGACGCGAGCCAGCGCCCCGAGGTACGCGCCGTGCAGGCGGCGGGAGGCGGACGTCTGATTCTGCTCCCGCGGCGATCCCGAGAGCAGCACCGCGGCGAGGGCCGGCGTGACCGTCAGCGCGACGAGCGCCGACACGGCGACCGCCAGCACGTAGGCGATGAGAAGGGGTGGCACGAACGCTCCGGCGACGCCGGCCATGAAGAAGAAGGGCGTCAGCGCCGCCACTGCGACGAGCGTGGCGAACAGCAGCGCGCGACGTCGCTCGACGATCGCCTGGACGATGATCCAAGCCGCCGACTGGCCGGCATCGACGTCGCGTGGGCTGCGGCCCCGCCGAAGGATCTCGTCGACGCCGACGACCGCGTCGTCGATCACGATCGCGATCGCCAGCGCGAGCCCGGCCGCGGTGACGGCATTGAGCGTCGCCCCGAGCCGATCGAGAACGAGCAGCGCGGCGACGAGCGAGAGCGGCAGGGCGACCAGGCCGATGAGGCCCGCCCGCCAGCTGCGGAAGTAGAGGAACATCACCAGGGCCGCGAGCACGAGGCCGGCGCCGAGCGCCAGCCCGACGTTGCCGATCGCCTGCTCGACGAACGTCGCGGGACGATAGATCGTC
>DASTVH010000171.1:0-13281 GCA_035759195.1 Candidatus Limnocylindrales bacterium | reverse complement strand
ATCCTCGCCGCGATGGGCGCGTAAGACAACACTGCCGGGTTCCGGCTGCGGATCTGCCCGAAGGGGGCATGGTTCGACGGCCCGACGGTCGTCCGATTTCGCACGGCGCCGGAAAGCACTGTTGATTCCGCGTCGACGATCTCGGACTCCGACTTCGGACGATGTCCGGGGGGCGCGAGCCGGTCAGGCGGCAGGGTCGGTCGACCGCTCAGCTGCTGGTGCGGTCCAGGTGCTGGAGCAGGTCGTGGGCGGCGAGCTCGATCGCCTTGTGACGCCACTCCGAGGCGCGGTAGACGCAGGCGATCAGGGCCGTCCGGTGGACCCGCCGGAAGTCGCCGTAGACGAAGGCGTACCGAGCCTTCGTTTCGTCGCGCGCACCGTCGGTGAGCCCGAGGTGCCACTCGGCGTACTCCTCCCACGAGTGCGCCTTCAGGTAGGCGTTCTCGGCATCGGCGTCGGGGGTCACGTCCCCCCAGTCGCTGTCGAGCACGTACTGGCGCGCGTCGATGAGCTTGCGGGCGCGCGCCACGGCTCGCTCGTTGAGCGTGTAGGAAGCCACGTCGGGGAGTATGACCCGCGGCGGCCCCCGCGTCCTCAGCCGGTCGGGTCGCGTACCGGCGCCGACGATCGGCGTCCGCCGACCCGGAGGGCGGCGAGGGTCGCGCCTGCGGCCAGGCCCATCCCGGCCAGGAACAGCGGCCAGCCGGACCACGCCGCCTCGTCCCCGGCGAGCACCCGCGACGAATCGACGAGAAAGCTGAGGATCACGAGCGCGCCGCCGGCCAGCGCGGCCACGATGTGCTTCCGCCCTACGGCCACCGGCGATCCTCTGCGAACGCGTCGAGCGGCGACCAGCCCGCAGAGCACGAGCGCCGTGCTGACGGCGATCGGCGCCCAGACCGGCGCGAACCAGGGCATCGGGATCAGGAAGAGGAGGTCCCAGGCGTCGAGCGTCTCGGGCCAGCCGATCGCGAGCCGCAGGCCGCCGTAGTAGACGAGGTCCCACGTTCCGAAGACGACCGCCGACCAGGCGAGGCGCTCGAGTCCGCTTCGGCCGGCGAGCCAGCCGATGGCGGCGATCATGACGAGCGTCGCGATCTCGCGGGCGATCTCCAGCGCCTCGAACGTCCCGGTCGTGTCCGGATCCATGGCCGCGGTCGCCGCACCGGACGCGATCGCGGACCGGAGGTAGACGACGACGGCAGCCTCGAGGTAGCCCATCGCGACCCCGAAGGCCAGGACGACGACGGCCGTCGAGCGGAAGGTCGGTGCCACCGAACGGCCGGGGATCGTCGCGCTGCCTCCTCGAAGGTGGGTGCCCGCCGAATTGGTCGCCGGCGCCCCGCAGATTGTCGGTCGAATCGGGACGACCCGACGCCTGCGTCTCCGAGTGGCATCGCGGCGAACGTCCGCGGGTCGGCTGGCGGACGGACGCTACGCTTCACCAGGACACGACGCCTCGCTCGGCCCGAAGGAGAGACACACCCGATGACCGTCACGACGAAGACCGATGAGCTTGCCGCCTCGATCGCGCCGGTCCTCCGGTTCCTCAACGGCCCGATCTGGGCCCGCAACACCGAGCCGGGAATGGCCGTCTTCGCCGTCGGCAACCCGACCGAGATGCCGCTGACGGGCTATGTCGACGCGCTGCGCGCCCACCTCGAGCCGCGCTCGCCCGACTGGTTCGCCTACAAGCTGAGCGAACCCGACGCGCAGGCCGTCGTCGCCCGAAGCCTCTCGGCGCGGACCGGCCTCGACTGGGATCCGGCCGACGTCGCGATGACGAACGGCGGCTTCGCCGCGCTGGCGGTCGCGTTCCGGGCGATCCTGGAGCCGGACGACGAGGTCGTCTTCCTCTCTCCGCCGTGGTTCTTCTACGAGCTGCTGATCCTCGCGGGGGGCGGTCGGCCGGCCCGCGTCCCGCTCGCGGCACCGACGTTCGACCTGGATCCGGCGACGATCTCGGCCGCGATCACCGAGCGGACGCGGGCCGTCATTCTCAACAGCCCCCACAACCCGAGCGGCCGGGTCTATCCACTCGGCGACCTGCAGGCGCTGGCGGCAGCCCTCGAAGCGGCGTCGGCCCGGATCGGGCGCACGATCTACCTCGTGTCGGACGAGCCGTACAACCGGATCGTCTTCGACGACCGTCCCTTCCACAGCCCGGCCGAGGTCTACCCGAACACGATCACGACGTATTCGTACGGCAAGACGCTGCTCGCGCCGGGGATGCGCATCGGCTACCTGACGGTGCCCCCGACGATGCCCGACCGCGAGGCGCTCCGCGAGCGGGTGCTCCTCGCCCAACTCGCGACGGGCTTCGCGTTCCCGAACGCGTTGCTCCAGCACGCCATCGGCGACCTCGACAAGCTCTCGATCGACGTCGGGGCGCTGGAGCGGCGGCGCGACCGCCTCGTCCCCGCGCTGCGCGGCATGGGGTACGAGACGACGATGCCCGAAGGAACGTTCTACGTCATGGCCCGCAGCCCGATCGACGACGACGTCGCGTTCGGCGAGGCCCTGGCCGACGAGGGGGTCCTCGTCCTGCCGGGGACCGTCGTCGAGACGCCCGGCTGGTTCAGGATCTCGCTGACCGCGAGCGACGAGATGGTGGAACGCGGCCTCGCCGGGTTCGCTCGGGCCCGGGACCGGGCGGGCCGGACCTGAGCCGCGGCCGGGCGGACGGAGCACCACGGCCGGCCGGTTCCGCCCGGCAGACCGTCCGATTTCGCACGTTGGCCGAGAACACCCCCCCGGACGCCTGCCGACTTCGGACTCCGAAGTCGGACGTTGCCCGACGGGACGGGCGCGCCTTTCGCACGGCCCGTCGGACGATCTCGGAGTCCGAGATCGGCGGTTGAGAATGGGAGTGACTTCCGGCGCCGTGCGAAATCGGACGGCCGCGGGACGGGGACTCGCGGGGCCACCCGCGGCCCGGCTGGCGACGCCGCGCGGCCACGCCGCTCGGCCACGCCGCTCTGGCCCCGGGGGCGTCAGTCGTCGAGGACGAACGTCACCATCATGTTGACCTGGTACTCGGCGATCTCGTTGTTCCGGATGTCGACCCGCTGCTCCTTGATCCACGCGCTGCGAACATTGCGCAGCGTCTTCGTCGCCCGGGCGACACCCTGCTGGATCGCATCCTCGAAGCTCTTCGAGGAAGTCGAGCTGATCTCGGTCACACGTGCGACGGCCATGGCAGTGCTCCTTCCCATTGGGAAATCGTCCACACCGGTTGGCTCACGATAGCAGCGGCACGCCGAAGCGCCCGTCCACGGCCGCCCGAGGGCGTCCGCAGGACGGCCGAAGAACGGGCGATGGACGGGCGAAGCGACTCCGGCTGGGTCAGGCCGCGGCCGCTGCCGGGCGGGTCCGCCAGCGAGCGGCGAACGCCGGCGTCGGCAGGCGAAGCCCGAGGACGAGCGCGAGGCTGACGAGGATCAGCCCGAACCCGGCGACGAGCTGCGGACCGACCGGCTCGGCCAGGATCAGGCCGCCCCACAGGATCGCGAAGGCCGGGACGATGAACGTCACGGTGCTCGCGACGGTCGGAGTCGTCCGCGACAGCACGCGGAAGAAGATCGGCCAGGCGAGCGCCGTCGAGATCACGCCGACGCCCAGCAGCGAGGCGATGCCCGCCGGCGAGGGCATGCCGGGCGCGCCCGAGGCGATCGCGAACGGCAGCAGGACCATCGCCCCGAACGTCAGCTGCCCGGTCCCCAGCTCGAGTCCACCCACGTCGTGGAGGCGGCGGCGGACGTACGTGCCGGCGAACGCGTAACTCAGCGCCGCCCCGAGCGCAGCGACGACCGCCGTGACGAGGCCCGGTCCGACGTCCATCGGGGACCATCCGACGAGCACGAACACCGCGACGACGCCGGCGGCGAGCCCGCCGATCATCCGCGGCGAGAGCGACTGGCTGAGGAAGGCGACGCCGAGCAGCGCCGTGAACAGCGGCGTCGACGCGTTGAGGAGCGCGGCGAACCCGGCCGGCAGCGTCAGGCTGGCGAACGCGAGGAGTGAGAACGGCAGGGCCGAGAACGTCGCCCCGACGATCACGAAGTCGCGAAGGCGCGTGCGGACGACCGCGAACGCCCGCCGGCCGGCAAGTGCCAGGAGCACGGTCGCTCCGATGGCGAGACGGATCTCGGCCGTCCAGATCGCGCCGACTTCCGGGGCGGCGACGCGGAAGAAGAGGAAGGCGCCACCCCAGACGGCGCCGAGAAAGAGCAGCAGGCCCATGTCGGTGAGCGACAGGGACCGCGAAGAGCGAGGTGCGGTCATGCCGGTGAGCATTCCCGACCGGCGACCCGCAGCCACCGGTCCTCCGACGGTTCGCGGGCTCGTCATTCGTCGCGTCGCGCGACGGGTACCCTCTGACCATGACCGACGCACGTTCGCCCGGCCCGACCGATCCCGGGCCGGCGGCGACCGCCTCGTCGACCTCGCGAGCCGCGGCCGGCACTGCGGGCCGGCCGCGTCGGGATGCCGCCGCCGGCGGCCCGCTGTTCGCCGCCATCGGTCGGATCACGGTTTCGGCGAGCTGGCGCTTCGGGCTGGCCGCCGCGGCAGCGGCCGCGTTGTTCGGAGCCGTCTACGGCGTCTTCGTCCTGTCGCTGCCGGGCCAGCGCCTCGAGAACATCGCGCTCATGGGCGCCCAGCTCCGCGGCGCGGCCGCGCGTGAGGAGTCGCTCACGGTTCTGTCGCAGGTCACGGTGCTGACGTTCGCCCTCGCCCTCGTCGGCATCGCGGCGATCGCGTTCGTCCGCCGCCGGCCCGGACTCGGCGTCCTCGTCGCCGGCGTCATGGGCATTTCGACGGTCGTGGCCGAGCTCCTCAAGGACGTCCTTCCGCGGCCTGCCCTGGTCGAGGGTCCGATCTGGATTCTTCGCAACGACTTCCCGAGCGGCACGGCCACGGTCGCCGCCGCCCTCGGGATCGGCGCCTTGCTCGTGTCGCCCGACCGCCTGCGGTGGCTCGTCCTGCCGGTCGGCGCGATCTTCGCGGCGATCATCGGCCAGTCGACCCAGATCACCGGATGGCATCGGATGAGTGGCGCGATCGGCGGCGTGTTGCTCGTCCTCGCGTTCGCCTCGGCGGCTCTGGTCGTGCTGGCCCGGGTCGGCCTCGTCCAGCCGACGTCGCTGGGTCGGGTGCATCCGAAGCTGCGAGCGGTGATCCTCGTGCTGCCGGCGGTCGCCCTGATCGTTGCCGTCGCGGCGCTCACCCTGCTCGTCGCCTTCCCGCTCCTCCAGGTGCCCGAGAACGCCGACGCGGTCTTCCTCCACACGGTGTTCGAGCTGCTCGGGTTCGCATTCACGATCGCCGCCTTCGTCGTGTTCGCCAGCGTCATCGAGCCGTACTCGTTCGGTCGCTCCGGACGGCCGATGGCGGCGCTCGCCGGCGGACCGCCGGCCGACGGACCGCCCGCCGCGGGACCACCTGGCGCGGGACTGCGAAGGGGCTCCGACGCACCCCCGACCACCGACCGGCACGAGAACGACTGAGCCAGGGGCCGTCCCCTGTTGAGTGCGCTTGAACAGGGGCGTATCCTCAGTGCGCCGATCGTGGCGGCACAGGGCAAGGCGGAGTTCGACGAGGCCCACGATGAGGCCGGTCTCGGTACAGGTCATCGCCTACGCGCCGACCATCTTCTACCACTGTCAGCATTGCGAGCTGACGTTCCAGGAGATGGGGATCGGCGAGCGCCTCCGTCGCCGGGAAGCGGCCGAGGCCCTGCCCGACGACCTGGCCCGCGAGTACCAGATCGTGTCCGACTGGGTCCACGACCTGCTTCGGCGGCATCCCGGTCGCGTCCGCGTGGACGTCCTCGACGCCGCCTCGATCCGCGGCTTCATCACGTCGCTGCGCCACCGGATCAACCGCTATCCGGCCGTGATCGTGGACGACGCGGAGAAGCGGACCGGCCTCGACCTGGCTGCGCTCGATCCCCTCATCGATCGCAAGGTCGCGGCCGCCGAGGCCGGAGCGGCCGGCCGCTGACGGAGGAAGGGAAGGAGGTCCATCGAACGAGCTGACAGGACGATCGGCGCAAGTCCCACCGGGGCCCGACAGGAGGAGTGTGGATGAGCTCTCTGTGGATCGTCGTCATCGGCGTCGTCGTGATCTACGCCGCATACAACTTCTACGCCCGCCGGATCGATCGGACGGTGATCGAGGCGGACCCCAAGAAGGCGACGCCCGCACGCATGTACATGGACGGGGCCGACTTCATGCCCACGAGTCGGTTCGTTCTCTACGGCTACCACTTCAAGTCGATCGCGGCCGCCGGTCCGATCGTGGGGGTCATCACGGCCGCCAACCTGTGGGGCTGGCTGCCGGCCATCCTGTGGTTGATGATCGGCGTCAGCTTCATCGGCTGGGCGAGCGACTACAGCGCGATCATCATGGCCGTCCGCAACGACGGCAACTCGCTGAGCGCGATCGCCCACAAGCTGATCTCGCCGCGGACGCGGCGGATCCTCTTCGTGTTCATCTTCTTCTACCTGCTGCTGATCGCCGGCGCCTTCGTCGGGATCATGGCCGCGATCCTCGCCGCCCGGCCGGACGTGCCGTTCGGCATCCTGGTCCTCGCGATCATGGGCCTCTTCGGCGGCTACGCGATCTACCGGATGCGCATGAGCATCATCGGGGTGACGGTCCTGACCGTCGGGGTCACGATCGCCGCGATGGCCCTCGGCCCGTTCGGTGCCACGTTCGAGGCCGGCCAGCCGCCCAACTGGACGACCGCGCCGATCGCCGGGGCCTTCAACCAGCTCAACCAGTCGGTCAACACCGGGCCGCTCTGGACGGTGATCGATCCGACGAACGCCGACCCGCGGATCCCGCCCGCGGCCGCCGACGGCACCCGTCCGACGACGCCCGCATTCAACGCCGCGACCGGCGAGATCAACGTCCTGCCGAGCTTCCTTCTGGCGGCCCTCGCGCTGCTCGTCTTCAGCTACCTGGGTGCGAACACCGCGATCTGGCGATTCGCCCAGCCGGTGAACTACATCGGCTTCTGGATCACCGCGATCGTCATCGGGGTGAGCGCGATCGGCGCGCTCCTTGCCCCGTTCACGAACGCGGAGGTCGCGGCGTTCAAGCTCGACGCGTTCAAGGGCTTCTCGCCGACGATCGCGAGCGGCGCTCTGCAGCCGCTCTGGCCGATGCTCTTCGTGACGATCGCCTGCGGCGCCATCTCCGGCTGGCACGCCCTGTTCGGGTCGGTCGGGACGGCGCGACAGCTCGAGTACGAGACCGACGCGCTGCCCGTCGGCGGCGGCGGGATGTTCTCCGAGAACACGCTCGGACTCCTGTCGCTCACCGCGGTCGCGATCGCCGGCGGCGCCGGCGCGGGCGCGTTCGCGTCGGGGGTCGGCAACCTCATCAACGTCGCGAGCTTCGGGGCGATCGGCGTCCCGTTCGGGACGGCTCTGGGCTTCGGTGCGTTCGTCGTCATCGTCCTCACCGTTGTCCAGCTCGTGTTCCGGGTCATGCGGGTGACCCTCGGCGAGTGGCTCGGCGAGCGCTGGGTCGGGTTCAAGAACCAGCACGTTGCGTCGGTCGTCGGCATGGTGGTCACGATGGCCCTCGTCCTGTCCGGGACGTGGGTCTACCTCTGGCAGCTGTTCGGAGCCGCGAACCAGTTGATGGCCGCGCTCAGCCTGCTGCTCGTGACCGTCTGGCTGCGGTCGGTCGGGCGCAACCCGGCGTACGCCGGCATCCCGATGGTCTTCATGTACGTGACGACGATGGCGGCGACCGCCGTCACCGGCTACAACCTGCTCGTGACGATCGCGACGCGGGCCGACCAGGCGGCGATCTCGGTGATCGGGGCCTGGGCGATGATCGCGGTCTCGATCCTGCTGCTGGTCGCCTCGGCGCTCATCGCCTGGGACGCCTGGCAGGCCTGGAACCGCTATCGCGGTGCGCCGGAGCCGGAGCCCGCTCCGGCGGCCATGACCTGATCGCGTTCAGCGTGATCGAACCCGAGGGCCCGCGCGACGCGCGGGCCCTCGACCACCTGCCCTCAATGACCGGCGGCGCCGGACAGCCGCGTCGCCAGGTCCCGGATCGGGGCGAGGACGCCGGCCGGGTTCGAGGTGCGGGCCGGCGGCCGGAAATGGACCTCGACGTGAGGCACGACCGGCTGGACGGTCAGCCGCCAGACGCCGTCGGTGGCACTCGTCAGCTTCGTCCACGCCGTCCGCACGGCGGCCTCGTCCGCGCCGGGGCCGGCGAGCGCCACGCAGCCGCCCGGCCAGTCGCGCGGCCGCAGGCCGTCGTCGGGGTCGCCGTTGCGGCCGGTCCAGCCGTTCGGATCGCGGACGTCCATGCTGAATCGCGGCGCCCGGCGGAGGTTGGCCCGGACGATGACGAAGTCGCGCCGACCGCGCCAGCGGGCGTACGCCCAGAGCAGCGCGACGTCGCGCGGCTCGAGCACGGCGAGGACCGTTGCCTCGCGGAACGGCGCCTCCGGCTCGACGATCCCGAGCTCGACCGCCGAGCTGCCGAGCCAGCGCAGCGTCGTCCGCCGGCCGAGCATCGGCAGGGCGTCCTGGAGCCAGCGGAGCAGGTTGTTGCCGGTCCGGATGTTCCACTGGGTGCCGATGGCGAACCAGAGCATGACGAACAGGATCAGCCCGATGACGATCGTTGGGCCGAAGGCCTCGAGCGGCGGCATGGACCGAACGATACGACGCGGAGAGGGCCCGCGACCTCTGCTAGATTCGGGCGACGACGGCAACGCCCCGACAAGGCAGGCGAGGCCCATGGACCGGTTCGTGCGCGGCGACAACCCACCGCCGGACGACGGCGGACGCCACTCCCCCCTGGCAGGGCTGCGCGGGGCGCTGACCGAGTTCGTCTACGGCATGACCGGCTACGAGTTCGCCCGCCAGGCGATCGAGACCCGGGCCGCCCTCGAGAACATCTTCCTCGTCGTCGTCATCGGCGACATGGTCGGCCTGCCGGTCCTGCCGCCGTACTACTCGCTGCGGCTCCTGCCGTTCGTGACGCCCGAGATCGCGACGTGGAAGCGCCGCGTCCTGCGCGAGCGCGAGTTCACCGACCAGCACGAGCTCCATCTGCACGGCGTGTGACAGGCCCCGACGGTGCGACAGACCCGAAAGGAGGACGTGATGCCTGAGGATTCCGGACCCCGCGACGAGGCCCAGCCGGGTGGCGCGAGGGGCATCCTCGGTCGGCTCCGGGAGGTCACCTACGGGATGGCCGCCCACGACATGACGCGGTACGCGCTGCGGACGCGGGCGAGCATGGAGCACCTCTTCATCCTGACGACGATGGGCGACATGCTCGGCGTGCCGATCCTGCCGCCGTACTACTCGCTGCGGCTGTTGCCCTACTCCGTGCCCCAGATCGCGACCTGGAAGCGCCGGATGCTCCGTGAGAAGGACCTCACGGACGCGATGTTCTAGCCGTGACGACCGAACGCGCACAGCGCGGCCCGACCGGCCTGGGCGGCACCACGCCGCTCGCCGAGACGTTCCGCGAGCACCCCGAGCGGCAGTACGTGATGTTCGGCGGCAAGGGCGGCCTGGGCAAGACGACCTTCTCGGCCGCGACCGCCTGGTGGCTGGCCCAGCAGGGCAAGAAGGTCCTCGTCTTCTCGGTCGATCCCCAGGCGAGCCTGTCCGACATCTTCCAGCAGGACATCTTCGGCAAGGGTCCGGTCAAGATCATCGACAACCTCTGGGCCCAGGAGATCGACGCTGACAGCCACATCAAGCAGTACCAGGACGAGATCCGCAAGAAGATCCTCGACATGTACGGGCTCGACGAGGTGCCCCAGGAGATCGAGGATTACATCCAGGCGACGTCGGCCGAGCCGGCAATGGAGGAGTCGGCGATCTTCGACTCGGTCGTCGACATCGTGAACCAGGGCGATTACGACTACTACATCTACGACCTGGTCCCGCTCGGTCACGCGCTCTACTACCTGTCGATGGCGAAGGTCTACGACGAGTGGATCGGCAAGATCACCCAGCTCCGCGAGCAGATGCGGGAATACGAGGAAGTCGCGGCCCGGATGAAGCGCCAGAAGGAGGTCGACGAGGACGAGATCCTGGGCGAGCTCCAGTACATCCGGAACCGCATCAACAGCGCCTCGCGGATCCTGACCGACCGGGTGAAGACCGCGTTCTTCTTCGTCGTCATCCCCGAGCAGATGATCCTGATCGACACGAAGAAGGCCGCCGAGCTCTTCGCCCGGTTCGACGTCCCGGTCGGCGGTTACCTCGTCAACCGGGTGATCCCCGAGGAGCTCGGCGGGCAGCAGATCCCGGCCTACCTGCGCAACCGGATCGCGATGCAGAAGGGCGAGCTCGAGCAGATCCGCCAGACGCTCGGCAGCCAGGTCATCGGCTACATCCCGGAGCTCGAACGCGACGTCACCGGCCTCGCCATGATCGAGCGCGTCGCCGGGCTCCTCTACGGCTGAAGGCGAGGTTGCAGCGATGACGATGACGAACGACGCCAAGGCGGCCCGCCTCGTCGAGACCTCGATGGCCGACTTCGTCGGGGCCCACCCGGGACTCCGCTACACGTTCTTCGGCGGCAAGGGCGGGGTCGGCAAGACGGTCATGGCCGGGATGAACGCGGTCCACCTCGCGCAGACCGGCAAGCGGACGCTGCTGGCCTCGACGAACCCGGTCCATTCGCTGTCGGGCCTGCTCGGCCAGGACGTGTTCGGCAAGCCGACCCCGGTCGATGGCGTCGAGAACCTGTGGGCATTCGAGATCGACACGAAGGATGCGATCGAGCGCTCGAAACGCGAGATCCGCGAGAAGATCCAGTGGTTCCTCAAGTTCGCCGAGATCTCGACGAAGGCCGACGAGTTCGTCGAGGCGGCCACGATGAACCCGGCCTTCGAGGAGTCGGCGATGTTCGAGAACATGATCGATCTCATGTTCAAGGACGAGTACGACGTCTACGTCTTCGACACCGCACCGACGGCGAACGCCCGCCGCCTGCTCGGCATGTCGAAGGTCTATGGCCTGTGGGTCGAGAAGATGCTCAAGTCGCGCGAGGAGGCCCAGTCCCTGCGCGAGGCCCTCTCCTTCACGAAGAAGAAGGAGGAGGACCCGCTCATGCTCTACCTCGTCGACTTCCGGGAGCGGATCCGCCACGCCCGCGAGCTGCTGACGGACCCCGAGAAGACGGCGTTCTTCTTCGTGACCCTGCCCGAAGCCCTGCCGATCGCGGTGATCCACCGCTTCATCGACTGGTTCACCGACTTCGGGATCCCGGTCGGGGGCGTTGTCGTGAACATGGTGATCCAGCCCGAGGCGGGCGAGGCCGCCCCGGACTTCGTCCGCAACCGGATCGAGATGCAGTCGGGCTATCTCGACGAGATCGGCGAGCGGTTCCCCGGCCAGGTGCGGGCCGTCGTGCCGCTGTTCGATTCCGACATCCGGGGCGTGCCCTCGATCAGCAGGGCGACGGCGAGCGTCTTCGGCTGACCGAACGCCGGACCCGCCGGCCTCGTCGCGAGTCCATCAGGGGCGCCAGAATCCGATCAGCCCGTCGGCGACGTACCGTGGATCGGAGCCGTCGGCCGGCACGACCATCACCCGGAGGCGGCCCGCGGCGTCGACGAGCGGCAGGGCGATCCCGGTGCCGTCCGGCGCCCAGGTCCGGTGGCTGAGCGCGTACTGGTCGAAGTAGGGCACGACCTGGAAGGCATACAGCTCGGAGAGCTCGACGTCCCGCTCGGCTCGGACCTCGCCCGAGGCGACGTCGCGGAACGTCAGGCGGAACGGAACGCCGGGCTGCCCGACCGCGAGCGGGGGCGGGTCGCCCTCGGCGCCGGTCGAGCCGCCGGCCGCCGCCACGTCGACGCCGGGCTCGCCCGGGACGCGCAGGCGGAGCGTGGCGATCGTCCGGCCGTCGGGCGACCAGAAGAACGCGATGACCGGCTCGTCGGCGAGCGTCCGTTCCCGGCCGCTCTCGGCGTCGACGAGACGGAGCGGCCCGACGGGCAGGCCGGCCGGCCGGGCGCCGGGCGGCCCGGACGCAGTGTAGGCGAGGATCGTGCCCGCCGGATCGAACGAGAGCGCGACGAAGCCCGTGGCCGGGATCTCCTGCCGCCGGCTGTGGTCGGCGCCCTCGACGACGATCGTCGCGGCCGCGTCGTCGTCAGGGCCGGCGGCGTCGGGCTCCGCGGCGACGACGTACGCCCGGAACCGCCCGTCGCGGCCGACGACCGGCGGCCGGAACGAGCCGGGGGCGGCGTCGCTCCGCGTGCCCTCGCCAGGGGCGTCCGTGCCGCCGTCGAGGGCGACCTCGCCGACGAACGCCTCGGCCGGGTCGGCGCCGATGTGGACGAGCAGACGGTCGGCGTCGATCCAGTCCCAGTACAGCGGCTCGCCCTCGCGGACGATCGTCGCGTCGGTGCTGCCGTCGGCCGGGACGACCCGCAGCGCGATGCCGTCCCGCTCCGCGGTGAGGAAGCCGATCCGCCGCCCGTCGGGCGACCACGAGACGTAGAACGGCGGCTGCGTCCGGCTCGTGTAGAGCGTCGTGGCCGACGGACCGGCGAGCGCCCCGGGCGGCGGCGTCTCACCGGGACCGGGCTCCCCCGAGGCATCGAAGACGTAGAGCGAGGCCGTGCCGTCCGCGGCCCTGCCCGGAGCGGCGATCCGCGACCCGTCGGGCGACCAGGCCGGGAACTGGAGGTCGACGACGCCGACCGCGTCGTAGCGGACGGCCGCGCTGCCGTCGGCGTTGAGGGTCGCGAGGCCGCCGCCAACCTCGACGATCGCGAGGCGCGGCTGCGTGGCGGCCGGCCGTCCGTCGGCGTCGAGGTCGGCGAGCAGGCGGCGTCCCTCGAGCGCCCCGAGGACGACGATCGCCGTGCCGAGCGTGAGCGCAACCGCGATGCGCAGCCGTCGCCGCGTCCGGCCGTCGCTCGTTCGGACCGGCACCGGTTCGACCGTCAGCTCGTCGGCCGGCTCGCCTTCCTCCGGGTGTCCGATCATCGATCAACGATACGGCGCCCGGGCGAGGGTGGATGCCGGTGCCCGTCGGCGAGCGGGGCGGCGCTGCCCCGGCGACAATCGGCCGGTGAGGTCCATCCGGATCACGCGCCGCGTCGCGATCGCGCTGTCGGTCGCAGTGTTCGCCCTGCCGGTCGCGTTCGTCGCGGTGACCCCGGATGCGCTGGAGCAGCCGTTCGGCGTCGACTTCGTTCTCTACCGCGACGTGGCCGCACGGTGGTTGGCGGGCGGGCCGTACTTCGAGCCGTACCAGGTCGCGGGC
>DASTVH010000170.1:0-6210 GCA_035759195.1 Candidatus Limnocylindrales bacterium | reverse complement strand
AGGACGCCGCACTGCTCGCCCAGGGTCGCATAGGCCTCGGCGCAGCGGATGAAGTGGGGCATGAGGTTGTCATCGGACGAGCCCGGCCGCGACGCGGCATCGCGGAGGCCCGCAAGGGCCGCTGCGACCCGAGCAGCGTCCCGCTCGCGACGCGTTCGGTCGAGCCGGGCCAGCTGGCGTTCGAGGGAGCCGGGCGGCACCTGGAGCATCGGGATCTCCGTCGTCTCGGATCGGTCGACGTAGGCGTTGACGCCGACGATCCGGCGTTCTCCCGCGTCGAATTCGCGCTGGAAGCGATAGGCCGCGTCGGCGATCTCGTTCTGCGGATACCCCTGGGTGATCGCGGCAACCATGCCGCCGCGCCGGTCGATCTCGTCGAGGTAGCGCCAGACCTCCCGCTCGGTCTCGTTCGTCAGCGCCTCCACGAACCAGCTGCCGCCGAGCGGGTCGATCGTGTTCGCGACGCCGGTCTCCTCGGCGATGATCTGCTGCTGGCGGAGGGCCAGGAGGGCGGCTCCGGCCGTCGGCACCGCGAGCGCTTCGTCGTAGGCATCGGTGTGGAGGCTCTGGGTTCCGCCGAGGACCGCCGCAAGCGCCTGGACGGCGACGCGGGTCAGGTTGTTGAGCGGCTGCTGGGGCGTCAGGGAGACACCGGCGGTCTGGGTGTGGAAGCGCATCCACGTCGACCGCTCGTTCTCGGCCTGATAGCGCTGGGTCATCAGCTTGTACCAGATGCGCCGAGCGGCACGGAATTTGGCGATCTCCTCGAAGAAGTCGTTGTGGCTGTTGAAGAAGAAGCTGAGGCGCGGCGCGAAGTCGTCGACCCGGAGGCCGCGCGCGATCGCGGCCTCGACGTAGGCCATCCCGTCGGCGATCGTGAAGGCAAGCTCCTGGATCGCCGTCGAGCCGGCCTCGCGGATGTGGTACCCGCTGATCGAGATCGTGTTCCAGCGGGGCAGCTCGTGCGTCCCGAACTCGATCGTGTCGGTCACGAGGCGCATGGACGGTTCGGGCGGGAAGAGGAACTCCTTCTGAGCGACGAACTCCTTGAGGATGTCGTTCTGGAGGGTGCCCTCGAGCCGATCTCGGCGGACGCCGGACTTCTCGGCGGCCACGATGTACATCGCCCAGATCGGCGCGGCCGGGCTGTTGATCGTCATCGACGTGCTGACCCGGTCGAGCGGCAGGCCGGCAAGGAGGACCTCCATGTCGGCGAGGCTGCTCACGCCCACGCCGCACGTCCCGAACTCGCCTTCGGCCTCCGGATCGTCGGTGTCGTAGCCGTAGAGCGTCGGCATGTCGTATGCGATCGAGAGACCCGTCTGGCCGGCGGCGAGCAGCGAGTGAAAGCGCTCGTTCGTGTCCTCGGCGGCACCGAAGCCGGCGAACATCCGCATCGTCCAGAGCCGGCTCCGGTAGCCGCTCGGGTGGATGCCCCGGGTGAACGGCGGTTCGCCCGGCAGTCCGATGTCGCGGAGCGGGTCGAAGTCGTCCCAGCGACCCTGCCGGAGGGCCTCGCCGCGGTGGTCGACGGCCGTCGGACCGCCGCCGCCGACCGGCTCGCCGTCGGGGCCGGGCTGCCACGACCACGGCCCATAGAGGCGATGGATCGTCGTGTCGCTGATCGTGCTGAAGCGGGAGCGGCGCTCGGGCGCGCGGTCGAGGGCGGGCCGGAGTCGTTTCGCCTCCCAGGCCCGGCGGCGTGCCGACCAGGTCATGGCCGCGACTCTAGCACGGGGACGTCGGCGAACCGCCGATCAGCGCCGGCGATCCTCGGCGGCGCCCCGGGCGCGCCTCGAGCGAAACAGTCGGAACAGCTCGACGGCCGTCAACACCGGCAGGAGCCGGCGCGGCAGGATGCGGAGGAGGGCGATGCGGGCGAGCCAACCAAACATGTCGCCAGTCTGCGCTGCGACACCGGCGGGCGAGGCGCTCGCGGACGGCCGCGGCGTGTCGGCCGCGTTGCGATCAGGCGCCGTCGAGCAGGGCCGTGACCGCGGCGCCGACGACCTCGTCGTGTGCCGCACGCGTCTGGACCTCGCGGATCGCGCTGGCCACGATGACCACCCGGACCAGGTCGGCGGCATCCGGCACGACGACGACCGTCTGGAACGACTCGCCGTTGAGCGCGTCGATTCGGGCGGCCGGCCGACCCCCGACGATCGTCTCGCTGACCGTCACGTCCTCGACGCGGCGACCCGACCGGGCACCGGCCTCGTAGAACTCGGCGACCCAGTCGGGCTGGAGGCCGGGCGCCTCGAGGACGGCCAGCGTGACGCCGCCGCCCGAGCCGAGGTCCCAGATCCCGCCGGCGAACCGCAGCTCGTCGATGCCCCGCGCGGCGAGCGTGCCGAGCGCCGCGTCGCTGCAGTTGCGCCCGGAGTCGAGCGAGTCCGGCGTTCGCCCTTCGAATTTCGGCGGGACGAGCGCCTCAAGGGCCGGGTAGGCGCCGGCGGCCCGGCCGTCGGCGGTGCACGCGCCCGACGGATCGAACGGCGGGGCCCCGCAGGCGACGACGCCGGCGAGGAGCAGGGCCAGCGTGCCGGCCAGGCCCGGACCGCGGCTCGCCATCCGTCGTGGCCCGCCCAGCGCGCGCGAGGGTAGACCGGGCCGGCGGCCGATTCGGGGGATCACGGAGGCATGATAGGGCGCCGCCGCCGATTGGCCTTGCGATCGATCTCGCTGAATGCATCGGGGGCATTACATCCGCATTACAAGCAGCCCGGTGCGTCCCGGCACCTGGTACGGCCGTCCCGGGTTGGTGCGCCCCCGCGCCCGACCTTATTGACCGGGCGATTTCGGGACCGTGGGGCCATTCCCTTCCGGGGCCCTTGTGCCTAACGTGATGCATGCCGTAACGCATCGATCGGGAGCAACCTGGGGCGTCGGTCACGGATCAGGCATTCGGTCACCGCCACTGATGACGGTTCAGGGGGCGGGGATCCCGGACCAGATCACGAGCCGAGTAACTACGGATCATCGGCCAGCAGGCCCGACAGCGTCACGGCAGGGCTCATCGCTCATCATCATTCGCCGTCAATCGATCGCCTCCCGGATCACGGGGGGCGATCGCCGTTTCGAGAATCAGGCCGAGGGACCGGGCCGGCCGGCCGGGTGATCGCGCCGGGGAATGCTCTGGCGGTCCAGCTCCGCCTGGACGACGCGGGCGGCGGCGACGAGCTCCGGATCGCGGGTGATCGTTCGGGCCAGCCAGTCGACGTACGACGGCTCGAATGCAGCGACTTCGCCGAGCGTGTGGCCGCGGAACTTGCCGAAGTCGATCTCGTGGGCGATCGCGTCGTCGAGGGGCGGCGGCGGCGGTCGCCGGAAGTTGCGGATCCTCGACCGCTCCAGCGGACCGGTCGGATCGCTCGCCCGCGGCGGCTCCCGGTTGGGTCGCGGGTACCGCAGGGGCGGCTGACCCGTGAGCGTCGTACCCCGGGCGAAGGCGGGGTCCGCCCCGTCCCGAAGTGGCGCGTTTCGCGGCCGGACCGTGCCGGACAGATCGAGGCGGCCGGTGACCGGCCGGCTGGGTCTGGGGCGCGGCGGGCCGGAGCGGCGGGGTGTCGCTCGTTCGGGCCCGAAGTCGGGTGCCGGACCCGTGCCGCTCGTGCCGCTCGCCGCCCGGCGACGCGGCCGATCGCCGCGGGTCATCGCCGCGTAGGCCTCGTTGATCTCGGCCATCTGGCGGGTCGCGACCTGTGATGCAGCCGGATCGTCGCCGGTCAGGTCGGGGTGATGGCGTCGGGCGAGCTTCCGCCAGGCCGCCTTGATCTGGTGGGGTGTCGCGTCGGACGCGATCCCCAGGACGTCGTGCGGTTCGCGTCTGGCCACGGCGAGAGTGTATCGCCGGCCTCCGCCGATCGACGCTCGACGAACGTCGCTTGACAGCCCTCGCCCGGTGCCGTCCCCTGTAGGGGTGCCGATCCTCCGACGCGCCGGGGTCACCGCGGCGGTGGCCGCCGCTCCGCTCGCCCTGGCGTACCGGTTTGCCCTGATCTATCGCTCGCGTGCCGGGTTCCCGCGACCCCACCCGCCGCTCGTGACGCCGGCCGTGCTCGGGCTGCCGTACGAGGACTTGACCGTCCCGTCGCCCGGCACCGAGGGTCTGCCCGCCTGGTTCATCCCGGCCCGGGACGGCCGGCCGGGCCCGGGCGTCGCGCTCGTCCACGGCTGGGAGTCGGCTCGCGACCGGGTCCTCCCGACGGCGCTCTTCCTGCACGCTGCAGGCTTCCATTGCCTGACGATCGACGTCCGGGGCCACGGCAGCAATCCGCCGGAAACGTTGCCTGTCAGCGCCGGCGAGTTCGGGACCGACGCCCTCGCCGCGTTCCGGGCGCTGGTTGCCCGGCCCGAGGTCACCACCGGAGCGATCGCCGGCCACTCGATGGGCGGGATCGGGGCGCTCCTGGCGGGAGCCGCCGACGAGCGAGTCGCGGCGATCGTCGCCACATCGTCCCCGGCCGACCCGTACCGCCTGACCCGTCAGACGTTCCGTCTGGCGAACCTGCCGATCCCCGACCCGATCGCGTATCCGCTGGCCTGGCTGACGACCCGGGTGTTCCTGAGACCGCGCGGCCATGCGGTCGCGACGGTCAGCGCCACCACCGCGCTCACCGGTCACGACCGGCCGGTCCTGCTGATCCACGGCGACGCCGACGACGTGGTCCCGATCCGCCACCTGGAGCGGCTGCTGCGGGTAGCGGCTGTGGGCGGGCGGCACGTCGAATCGCTCGTGGTCCGGAGCGGGCAGCACAGCTGGCTCTACGAGTTCCCGGAGTATCGCCGCGTCGTGGCAGGCTTCCTCGCCGGGGCCCTCGGCGGGCCGTACGAGCCGTCCGAGGCGGCAGCCCTCGCGGAGGCGACGCCATCGGAGCGGATCCCCGAGGGCGAAGTGCGGTTCACGGCCGTCGCCGAGGAGCCGGGCGGGATCCGCACGCTCGCCGGGATCGCCCTGCCGAACCGGCGCCGCCGAGCGGCTCCAGCTGACGACGAGGACCTTCCGTCGGAGGCGGCCTCGTGAGCCGGGACGGAGCGCCAGGCGAGGGCCGGTGAACGCCGGTGACGGCCCCGTGAGCCGGGACGCGCCGGCCGCTCCCGGCCTGTCGGTCTGGTCGGCGATCTCGACGAAGCGCGCGGTCCGCGAGTTCGCCGATCGGCCCCTCGAGCCCGGTCATCTCGACCGGATCCTGCAGGCCGCCCGCCGCTCGGGCAGCTCGAAGAACCTCCAGCGCTGGGAGTTCATCGTGTGCCGCGACCGGGCACACCTCGGCGAGCTCGCGGCGGTCGGGCCGTGGGCCGGCCACCTGGCCGGTGCCGCCGTCGGGATCGCCCTCGTGACCCCCGATCCGGCGGCCGCCGATGCTCCGCACTCGGTGATGTTCGACCTCGGCCAGGCCGCGGCGTACATGATGCTGGCCGCGTGGGAGCTCGGGATCGGCAGCGTTCCGGCGACCGTCTACGAACACGAACTCGCCCGGCGCCTCCTCGGCTACCCGGCCGATCGCCACTGCGAGTACATCCTCTCGTTCGGCTACCCGACCGACGACCGCGTTCTCACCGCACCGAACCGGCCGGGCCGGCGCAAGCCACTCGCCGAGATCGTCCACGAAGAGCGCTGGTGAGGGTCTCCTGACGCCTGCCACTCGGGTCGTCGTCTTCGGGTCCGCGTCGTGGAACACGATGGTCCACGTCGAGGCCTTCCCTCCCCCGCGACCGGGGAGCGTCTTCCCGTCGCGCTGGCACGAGACGGTCGGGTCGTCGGGCGCCGGCACGGCGATGAACCTGGCCCGGCTCGGGCTCGACGTGACGCTGCACTGCCTCCTCGGTGACGACGAAGCGGGGTCCCGAGTCCGGGCCGGCCTGACGGCCGCCGGCGTCACGGTCCACGCAGTCGCCGACCCGACCGGAACCGGCCGCCACGTCAACCTCATGGACGCCGGCGGCGAGCGCCTCTCGTACATGCTGCACACCGGCGATCCGGCCGCCCGTTACGACCCGGGAAGGGTCGAGCGGCTCGTGGCCGCGGCGGACCACGCCGTGGTCGGAATCGTCGACCAGGCCCGCGTCGTGATCCCGGTGGCCCGCCGGCTCGGGAAGGCGACGTGGACGGACCTGCACGCGACCGACGGGGTTCGCGAATACGAGCACGACTTCCTCGAAGCCGATCACGTCTTCTTCAGCGCCGAGCGGCTGCCCGACCCGCGGCCG
>DASTVH010000169.1:0-2379 GCA_035759195.1 Candidatus Limnocylindrales bacterium | reverse complement strand
GCTCGGTGGGCGCGAAGACGTCGACCGAGCCGTCGCTGCGGCGCGCACCGCCTTCGACGACCGCAAGGGCTGGGCAAACTGGGCCGCCGGCAAGCGCGGCCGCTCGCTCTCGAAGCTCGCCGCGCTCATCAAGCAGCACAGCGAGGAGCTCGCCCAGCTCGAGACGGCGAACGTCGGCAAGCCGATCACCGCGTCGCGCGGCGAGGTCGTCGGGGCGAGCCTCGTCTTCGACTACTACGCCGGGGCGGCGAACAAGATCTTCGGCCAGACGATCCCGGTCTCGAAGCCGGGGATCGACATGACGCTGCGCGAACCGATCGGCGTCGTCGGGCTCATCGTGCCCTGGAACTTCCCGATCTACATGGCCTCGTGGAAGGTCGCTCCGGCGCTCGCCGCGGGGAACACGGCGATCCTCAAGCCCGCCAGCTACTCGCCGCTCACCGCGATCCGCCTCGCCGAGCTCGCCCTCGAGGCGGGGATCCCGGCCGGCGTGCTCAACGTCGTGACCGGGCCCGGCGGCACGGCCGGGGCGTCGATCGCGGCGCACGAGGGGATCGGCAAGGTCGCCTTCACCGGCGAGACGACGACCGGCCAGGAGATCATGCGGCTCGCCTCGAACAACGTGAAGAAGGTCTCGCTCGAGCTCGGCGGCAAGAGCCCGAACATCGTCTTCGCCGACGCGGATCTCGAGAGGTTCGCCAGGGAGTCGCCCTACAGCGTCTTCGACAACTGCGGCCAGGATTGCTGCGCCCGGAGCCGGATCCTCGTCGAGCGTTCGGTCCACGAGCGGGTCGTCGAGCTCTTCGCCGAGGCGACGCGGAAGGTCAAGGTCGGCAACCCGGTCGACGACGCGACCGAGGTCGGGACGCTCGTCAGCGAGAAGCAGCGCGAGCGGGTGCAGGGCTACATCGAGGCCGGCGTCGCCGAAGGCGCGACGATCGTCGTCGGCGGCTCGGCCCCCGACGACCCCGAGCTCGCCGACGGGGCGTACCTGCTGCCGACGGTCTTCGACGGCGTCACGAACGACATGCGGATCGCCCGCGAGGAGATTTTCGGGCCGGTCGTGTCGGTCATCCCGTTCGACACCGAGGAGGAGGCGCTGCGCCTGGCGAACGCGACGCCGTACGGCCTCTCCGGCTCGGTCTGGAGCCGCGACATCGGCAAGGCCCTGCGGACCGCCAAGGGGCTCCAGACCGGCAACATCAGCGTGAACTCGAACAACTCGGTCCACATCGAGGCGCCGTTCGGCGGCTACAAGATGTCGGGCATCGGCCGCGAGCTCGGGATGAGCGCGCTCGAGCTGTACACCGAGACGAAGAACGTCTACGTCGACCTGAGCTGAGTCGCCCGCGGGGGATCAGCCGTCCCAGTGGCGCTCGCCCGGGTGGATGTCCGGGTGGCGGCGGCGGACCCAGTCGCGGAGCGCCCAGTGGGTCGTCTTGAAGGCGATGCCCGGCCAGGGGATCGCCTCGGGCGGGAACGCCTGGATCTCGAGCGCCTCGGGATTGAGGCGGTAGGACCCGCCGACGACGCTCGCCTCGAAGGCGAGCACGACGACCGCCGCCTCGAGTCGGGTGTAGAGCCCGACGATCTCGCCCGGCTCGACGATCAGGCCGGTCTCCTCGAGCGTCTCGCGGATCGCCGCCTCGGTGACCGTCTCGTCGACCTCGAGGAAGCCGCCCGGCTGGGCCCACCAGCCCCGGCCCGGCTCGATCCCCCGCCGCAGGAGCACGACCTTGCCGTCGGCGTCGATCGGGATCGTCGTCACGACGAGGCGCGGGTTGACGTAGGCGATGAAGCCGCAGGACCGGCAGGCGAGCCGCTCGCGGTTCTCGCCGTCGATGAACCCGAACTCGAGGGCGTCGCCGCAGCGCGTGCAGTAGTTGAGCGACGCGGCGATCCAGGCGGGAACACCGCCGCCCGAGGGGATGTCCGTCGAACGTGCATCCGGACCACGGTCCAGGTCGATCGGCTCCCGGCGCCGATCGTCCGGCCGGCGGCCCTCGGGGATCCGCTCGCTGCGGCGGCGATCGCTCATGCCAGGAGGACGGACATCGCGCCGGCCATCAGCGCGGCGAGGCCGACGAGGCTCGCGATCACCCAGGCGACGCGGAAGAGGCCCTTCGTCCGGTCGACCGGCATCCAGGCCCGCGCCGAGCGCCAGATCCGGACGATGGCGTCGCCGGTCGTCAGGAGCAGCAGCGGTGCCCCGATGAGGACGCAGAGCTTGACGAGCGGGCTGCCGAGCGGCGCGCCCAGCTCCAGTGCGGTGATCGCGACCGTGCCGAGGAGGAGGACCGGCACCGACAGCAGGACGTAGTGGCGCTGGAGCGGCGTCGGGGCGACTTCCGGCACCGAGCGCGGCGGCAGGCCGCGGAG
>DASTVH010000168.1:0-6463 GCA_035759195.1 Candidatus Limnocylindrales bacterium | reverse complement strand
TCCGGGCCTTCAAGCTGGACGTCATCCGCTTCGAGGACGGACTCGTCGCCGAGATCACGACGTTCGACGCCGCGCTCTTCCCGGCCTTCGGCCTGCCGCCGATCCTGGCGGAAACTGGCGAGACGGAGATCGGGCCCGCCGGTTTCGGCCGGCGGGCCCGGTTCGGTCTGAGGGCCCTCGCTCAGCCGTTCGCGAGCTCCGCCGCAAACTCCTCGGCGAGGCGGTCGTACGTCTGGAGCGCGCCGCCGATCATGCCCGTGGCGAGCGCACCCTCGAGCGACTCCACCGATGGGAACCGGCTCCTCGAGATCAGCCGGGTCCGGCCGCCGAGGTCCTCGAGGATGAGGGTCTCGATCGCCGCTTCGCCGTCGAAGCCGGGAACGTCGAAGATCTCGGTCCGGACGTACTTCTCGGGCGGGACGACCTCGAGGTACTCGCCCTTGAACGGGGCGTCTTCGCCACCGGTGGTGTGGTTGATCCAGCGCCACTTGCCGCCGGGTCGCACGTCCATCTCCTCGACAGTCGTCGTGTAGCCCCGCGGTCCCCACCAGTTGGTGACCCGGTCGGGGTCGGTGAGGACCCGCCAGACGAGCTCCCGTGGAGCGTCGAAGACGCGCTCCATGACAAGCTCCGGGCCGTCCGTGTACGCCCTGGTTCGCTCGTTGCCGAGCTCCTGCTGAACCACCATCGCTACGTCTCCGTCCTTTCGGTCGCCTTGCTACCTGATCTCGCCCTCGTCGGCCTCGCCGGAAGCCTGGAGCTCGCGGATGTACTCGTCGAGCCGTTCGAGGCTGGCCTCCCAGTGGCGTCGGTACTGGCCGATCCAGTCGGCCACGTCGCGAAGACGCTCCGGCTTGAGGCGGCACGGCCTCCATTGCGCCTGGCGCCCTTGCTCGATGAGGCCTGCCCGCTGCAGGACCTTGAGATGCTTCGAGATGGCCGGGAGGCTGAGGTCGAACGGGTCGGCGAGCTCCGTCACCGTCGCCTCCCCCTTCGCCAGCCGCGCGAGGATCGCCCGGCGGGTCGGATCCGCGAGAGCCGCGAAGGTGGCGCTGAGAGGGTCCGTCTGCGTCTGCATTTCGCCTCGTGGTTAATTAACCAAGAGGGATAATACGCAAACGCCGGCCTATGTCAACCCCCTCGCACGATCCGGTTGCGGTACTTGGGGCCGGCCTCGATCGCGTGGGCCGCCGCCGGAAGCGACCAGCCAACGACGTCGCCCGCCGGGGCGCAGTCGCTGTCGCCGACTTCCGGTTCGCCCGGCATCACTCGGGCAGCCTAACCACGATCGACGTCGCCCGCGCTGCCGGCCGGATCGTCGGCCCGGTCGCGCCCGACGAAGTGACTGGCGAGGATTGCGGTCAGGTAGCCGAAAATCGCCAGGCCGTAGAGCGACAGGAGCCAGCCGAGCAGGCGTCCCTCGGCGCTGACCGGCGTGGTCGGCGCACCGGTCGTCATCGCATAGGCGGTCCACCACAGCGCCTCGCCGTAGTCCGCGAGGCCCGTCGCCTGCGACAGGCCCTGCTCGGCGAGCGCCTGCGGGGACTCGAAGCTCGCCATCCCGGCTGCGCCCACCACCATCACGAGCGCCGTCGCCGCCACGACGTAGCCGACGCCTCGCCGGCGTGCCGTCCGCCCGAGGGCCGCCAGTCCGCGGTTGACGGAGGTCAGGACCCGCAGCAGCCCGACCGATCGGATGATGCGGGCGCCGCGCAGGAACCGGAAGGCGGCCGCCAGCCGGAGGATGCGCAGGGCCGGGAGCACGAGGGAGAGGACCGTCAGCCAGTTCGCCCGGATGTAGCGCATCCGATCGGGAGCCAGGAGGAGTCCGGCAGCGAACTCCAGGACGAACAGGCCCCAGATCACCCAGATGAGGATGTCGAGCGTGCGCGGCAGGTCGCCGATGGCGAGTTCGGCGACGACGAGGGCGATCCAGGCGGCCGAGAGCGCCACGAAGACCGGCTCGAGCGTCCGGTCCACGCGCTCGAGGAGCGCCCAGCGTTCGTCACGAAGTCGCGTCGTCGATTCGTCGCGGTCGTCGGTCAGGTCGGCGCCCTCGTGCGGTCTGTCCGATCGACAGTCTGACGCCAACGGCGCCCGTCGGCGTGGACCGCTCCTCGGCAGAGCGTTCGAGCGTGCCGTCACCCCGGACGTCGGCCAGGGCTCCCGTGGGGAGCGATGGGACCCCGGCGGCCACCCCGGAAGGGCGCTTCGGCCCGGTCCACGCGGGATTGCGATCCGCGGGAGAGCGAATGAACCGCAGTACGGCCGCCTCGTCCCCTCTCGGGCCGGTCACCCTCAGGAGGAGCCGTGATCGAAGCGATAGCGTGTCAGATCCTTCGGGAAGTCTTTCCAGGCCAGCCCGATCCGCGGCCTGATCGCGTAGCCGGCCGGGCCGCGCTCGTACGAGTCGGCGGTCATCCCGTACTGCGGGTACTTCCGGTTGCTCTCGGCCGCGAGGCGCTCCGCGAGGTCGCGGTCCACGCCGTCGGGGAGCGGCTCCGCGTCGCCTTCCACGATGGCCGCATCGAAGCCGTCGTCGAGATGGACCGACGCCCGCGGGTTGGCTTCCAGGTTGCGGACCCAGCGCGTCTCGGGGCTGCCGCCGACGTAGAGGACGCCGTCGACCCAGAGGCCGTCGACCGGGCGGACGGCCGGCCGCCCGTCGGTTCCGGCGGTCCCCACCCAGTAGACGCGGGCCTCGCGCATTCGCTCGTCGAGCCGCTCGAACGGGATGAGCCCGTCGCTCGTCTGCGGCATCCCGTACTCGCTCGGCATGCGCGGTCGTTCGGTGATCGGCGCCGGACGGGCCGTCTCGGTGGTCGTCATTGGGGCATTCTCCGTGTCGATGTGGTCTCGCTGCGGTGATCCTACGAACAAATGGCGTCACGTGCTGTCGCCTTTTCCCGGTAGGCTGGAGCAGATGCGTGCCGATCGTCTGATCTCGATCCTGCTGCTCCTCCAGGCCGAGGGCCGGCTCTCTGCGGGCGCCATCGCCGAACGCCTGGAGGTCTCGAAGCGAACGATCGGCCGTGACATGGAGGCGCTCTCGATGGCGGGTGTACCGGTCTACGCCGAGCGCGGCCGGCTCGGGGGCTGGTCGTTGACCGACGAGTACCGGACCGATCTGACGGGCCTGACCGACCCCGAGCTGCGCAGCGTCATCCTCGCGACCGCGCCGTCCGTCCTGGCCGACCTCGGGCTGGGCGAGGCGGCCGAGCGGGCGCTCGCCAAGTTGCTCGCCGCCCTGCCGGCCTCACGCCGGCGCGAGGCACAGGCAGCCAGGACCTACCTCCACGTGGACCCGGCCGGCTGGCGGCGCCGTGACGACGCCGCACCGCTCCTGCCCACGCTCGAGGAGGCGCTCCGCCGCGGGCGGCGGGTCGCGATGACGTACGAGCGGGCCTTCGACGAATCGACGGTCGACCGCGAGGTGGACCCGCTCGGCCTCGTCGCCAAGGGCTCCGCCTGGTACTTCGTTGCGGGCGTCGGAGACCAGATCCGTACCTACCGGGCGTCGCGGATCCGGGACGTGCGGATTCTCGATGCGCCGGCCGTTCGGCCCGCCGGCTTCGACCTGGCGACGTGGTGGGCCGGATCGCGGGCCGAGTACGAGGCGATGCTTCCGAGCTTCCGGGCACTCCTCCGGATCGCCCCGGCGGCCCTCGAGCGGGCACGCTGGGGTTGGCGGTTCGGCCGGATCGAGGAGGAGATGCCCGCGGACGCCGACGGCTGGGTCCGGTGTAGCCTCCGGTTCGACACGATCGAGGTCGCCGTCGACGCGGTCGTCGGCCTGGGCCCGGACGCCGAGGTCCTCGAGCCCGACGAGCTCCGCCGACGGGTCGCCGGAGTCGTCGGGCGGCTCGTCGCGAGGTACACGTAGGGTGCGTGGAGACGCGGGATGGCCCGCCCGAATCGCATGGGCGGTCGAGACGATGGAGGTCCGCCCGGGCGATCGCGTGCTGGAGATCGGACCGGGCACGGGCGTCGCCGTGGCCGCAGTCGTGGAACGGCTTGCCGAGGGCACGATCACCGCGATCGATCGGTCGGCGAAGGCGATCGCGGCGACCCGCGCCCGCAACGCCGCGGCGGTCGCGGCCGGGCGAGTCGTGCTCGAGACGACCCCGCTCGAACGGGCCGACCTGCGGGCCGGAATGTTCGAGAGGATCTTCGCGATCAACGTCAACCTCTTCTGGGTGCGCGACGCCGGCGCAGTGCTGGCGTCCCTCCGTCGCGCCCTCGCCCGCGAAGGGGTCCTCTACCTGTTCTACGAGCCACCGGGCCCGGAGCAGGCGCGGCGGATCTCGCGCATCGTCGGCCAGGCGGTCGGTGCTGCCGGCTTCACCGCGACGGCGGTCGAGGCCGAGCGCGGCGGACGGCCGCTCGTGGCGATCGTCGGCCGGCCCGGGACGTGACGGAGCCGCTCCCCGATGTCCCGGCGGGTCGAGCGGCGCCCCGTCTCGGCCTCGGCGCCAATCTCTCCCAGTTCGCCCTGCTCGTGGCCGTCAATGCGCTCGTCGGGGGTATGGTCGGCCAGGAACGGACGATCCTGCCCCTCCTGGCGACCGAGGTCTTCGGGCTCCAGGCTCTGACGTCCGCCCTCACCTTCATCGTCGCCTTCGGGCTCACGAAGGCGGTGACGAACCTCGTCGCCGGAGCCCTGTCCGATCGATTCGGCCGGAAGCCGGTCCTTGTCGCCGGCTGGGTCGTCGGCCTGCCCGTGCCGCTCCTGCTCATCTGGGCGCCGACCTGGGAGTGGGTCGTCTTCGCCAACGTGCTGCTCGGGATGAGCCAGGGCCTGACGTGGTCGACCACCGTCATCATGAAGATCGACCTGGTCGGGCCGCGGCAGCGTGGACTCGCGATGGGCCTGAACGAGGCCGCCGGCTACGGTGCCGTCGCCCTCACGGCGTTCGCGACCGGACTGATCGCAGAATCCTCGGGTCTCCGACCGGTGCCGTTCTTCCTCGGTCTCGCCTATGCCGCAATCGGGCTCGGGATGTCCGCGGTCTTCGTCGCGGAGACGCGGGGTCACGCCCGACACGAGGGGTCGGCAGCCACTCGCCGCGGCGCAGAGGCCGGAGGACTCTCGGCTCGCGAGGTCGTCCTCCGAACCAGTGTCCGGGACCGGACCCTCTCGGCGGCGAGTCAGGCGGGACTCGTGAACAACCTCAACGACGGGTTGGCATGGGGGCTGTTCCCGATCTTTTACGGGGCAGCCGGCCTGAACGTGGCGGAGATCGGGGCTCTCGCGGCGCTCTACCCGGCCGTCTGGGGACTCGGCCAGCTCGTGACCGGCGCGCTCTCCGATCGACGCGGCCGCAAGGGCCTCATCGTGGGCGGAATGCTCCTCCAGGCGGCAGCGCTCGCCGTCGTGCCGGCCGTGAGCGGCTTCGGTCCGTGGGCAGTCGCAGCGGTCCTCCTGGGGGTCGGCACCGCGATGGTCTATCCCACGCTCCTCGCGGTCGTGGGCGACGTCGCGCATCCTTCGTGGCGGGCATCGGCCGTGGGCGTCTACCGCTTCTGGCGCGACGCGGGGTTTGCCGTCGGGGCGCTGCTCGCCGGCCTGGTCGCCGATCGCCTCGGAACGTCTGCGGCCATCTGGATCGTCGCGACGGTGACCGCCGCCTCGGGCGTAGTGGCGTTGCTGCGCATGGCCGAGAGCCATCCAGCCGCCGCGCGAACCTACGCTGAGGAGTCGCGATGACCCCCGCGACAATCGCCCGGACAGCACGAACAGGAGAGGAACGATGACGACTGACGACACTCGAAGCGGGCAGACCGTGCCGCATGGTCGGGGCACGGCCGCCGACGGTCTCCTCGAGCGCCTTGCCGAGCTGGTCGGCGCCCGGGCGGGCGTCCAGTCAGTGTTCGGCGAGCCGGTCACGAGGCAGGACCTGACCGTCATCCCCGTGGCTCGGGTTCGCTGGGGGTTCGGGGGCGGCGGGGGCAGCGCCGACGCTCCGCCCGCCGGGCCGGCCTCCGGATCGGGTGGCGGCGGCGGCGTGGCGGCCGACCCGATCGGCTACCTCGAGATCGGCCCCGACGGCACCTCGTTCCGAGCCCTTCCCCAGCCGTACCCGAGCCCGCTCTTGCTGCTCGCCGCCGGCCTCACCGCCGCGGTGATCATCCGGGCGATCGCCCGGCTGCTCCGCGGCTGACCGTCGGCGGGCCGGCCGATCAACGCCGCGCCCGGATCCCGACGCTGCGGGCCCCGAACTCGGCGGCGTTCGAGTGCTGGGGGGCACCGGCGAAGACGTCTCCGCCGCGTACGACCGAGACGTCGACGAATCCGGCGTCGGTCAGGAGGTCCCGGAGTTCGTCCTCGAGCAGACCGCCCGCGATGCAGCCCGTCCACAGACTGACGTCCTGCTTGGAGGACGCCGAGACCGCCCGGTCGAGGACGATGTCCGCCAACTGCAGGCGCCCGCCCGGGCGAAGGACTCGGTACATCTCGTGCAGC
>DASTVH010000167.1:0-10299 GCA_035759195.1 Candidatus Limnocylindrales bacterium | reverse complement strand
CGCCGGCGCCGCCGCCTTGTCCGGCACGAGGTTGAGCGCGCCGTTGGAGATGAGGACGTCGGCCCATCGCGACGAGACCGGGAGACGCTCGAGGAACCCGTGGCGGAACTCCACGTTGGACACGCCCGCTGCGGCGGCATTTGCCCTCGCCGCGGCGAGCATCTCCTCGGTCATGTCGATGCCGATGACTTCGCCGCCCGGGCTGACCAACCGGGCAGCGATGAGGGCGTCTGCGCCGGCGCCCGAGCCGCAGTCGACGACGCGCTGACCGGGTTCGACCCGTCCGAGCCCCAGCGGGTTCCCAGTGCCTGCCATCGAGCGTACCGCGTCGGCGGGCAGCCACTCGATCCACTCCCGGGGATAGCCGAGCATCGCCGCCAGGCGGTAGCCGGTATGGAAGTGGAAGCCGCGCTCGGGCTCGCTGGCAACCGCCGCGTACTCTGATCGGATCGACGCGCGGAGCGACTCCAGGTCGACCGGTGGCGCCGCGATGGTTTCTGACACGGTGGTCTCCACGATCGTTGGGCGGCAGGCAGCCGTCTTCGAGGGTGGAGACGAGGATCCGGCGGGGAATATTCCCGTCAGGGGGCCCGCCCGGGCAGTGTCTCGCCGGCGGCGGCCTTGCGGGCCCGGAGGAGGACGGCCGTCGCCACGCGGTCGTGGCGTTCAGCGGGGAGTCGCTCGCGGAGCAGGTCGAGCAGCGCGTCGCTGAAGATCGGATACAGGGCGCACTGGGCGATGCCGAACGGGTGCAGCGGCTCGATGGAGACAGCGCGAAAGCCGGCCCGGCGGACTCCCTTGTAGAGGGCCGCCTCCGAGAGGGCGCCGGACAGGCACCCGGCCCACGCTGCGGGGTGCGTCCTGATCTTGGGTGGCAGGTCGTGTTCGAGGACCAGGTCGACGATCGAGAGCCGGCCGCCGGGTCGGAGAACGCGGAAGGCTTCCGAAAGCACGCGAACCTTGCGCGGCGAGAGGTTGACGACGCCGTTGCTGATCACGACGTCCGCCGACGAGTCTGCCAGCGGGAGCGCCTCGATCAGGCCCCTGACGAAGCGGACGTTGGCGAGCCCGGCTTCGGCCGCGGCACGGCGTGCCCGGGCCACCATGTCGGGCAGGAAGTCGATTCCGATGACCGACCCGGTCGCGCCGACGGCGCGTGCCGCAAGGAGGCAGTCGATGCCACCGCCCGACCCGAGGTCCACGACGTCCTCGCCCGGACGGAGGGCGGCGTGTCGGACCGGATTGCCGACGCCGAGAGCCATCCGGGCGGTCGTCTCGGGTACCCTCGAGAGCTCGTCGGCTGTGTAGAAGCGCTCGGCAACACGCCGGTCGGTCGGGTCGACGGCGGCGTACGTCTCACGGACGACCGAACGGATGCTTTCCTGCGAGAGCAGGTCGCCGCCCTCGACATGGAACTTCAGGTCGGTCACGACGCACCCCCGGACGACCGCTGGCCCTCGGCGAGCAGGGTCTCGATCCGGGACCGCAGCTCGGGCGGTACCGGCGGCGGCTCCTGCTCGGCCACCATCTCGCGAAGATGGCGGCTGAACTCGAGCTCGCCGCAGCAGCGCTGGCACGTTTCGAGATGCGCCTCGAACTCCGAGACGGGCTTCGCCTCGAGCTCATGCTCGAGGTACGCCCACATCCGGCGAACAGCTTCGCGGCAGTCGATCATCGTCGTTCCTCGTCGGTGGTCGTGACCAACCCGTTGGCGACCGCGTAGTCCCACAACCCGCGTTCGAGCTGCTTGCGGCCCCGGTGGAGCCGGGAGAGCAGCGTTCCCAGGGGGATCTCCAGAATGGCCGCGGCCTCCTTGCAGGAGAAGCCGTGGACGACGGTCAGGATGAGCGGAAGGCGGAAGGCAGGCGTGATCGACCCGAACACCGCGCTGACGTCGTCGTCCCGGAACAGCCGCAGGAAGTCGAGGTGGAGCTCGTCGGAGTAGGGGAAGGGGTCCTCGATCGCGATGGTCTGGAAGAGCGAGAACTCGTCGCCCTCGGCATCGAGCCCCTCGAAGGGAACGGTTCGCACCTCGCGACCGCGGGCTCGGCCCAGGTCACGCCAGGCGTTCATCGCGATCGCGAAGAGCCAGCCCCTTGCCCGGTCCGGATCCCGCAGGTTCGGATATGCCCGCATCGCCCGGAGGAGCGTCTCCTGGACGAGGTCCTCGGCGTCGGTCGGATCATTGGCCAGCCTGACGCAGAAGCCGTAGAGCCGATCGAGGTGGATGCGCGCCACGTCCGCGAAGGGGATATGGTCGGCCGGCACCCGCAGGCCGCCTCCGGCTGCGCCGGCCATCGCCTCGACCTGCCTCGACATCACCCGCTCCGATGCCTCCCGAGTGCGCGCGAGTGCGCGAGTGCGTGAGTGCGCGCCATTGTGTGACGTCCGAGCCCGCCTGATTATTCCCGCGCCCGGTCATCGGAATATCTTCGCGGCGAGCCCCGTCCCAGCCAATCGACCACATCACGCAGAGCCGGATCGACCGGCAGGAGGCATGGGATGGCGACCATCACGAACCGCAACGGCGTCGACGTCGATCGCCTGGTCGCGACCGTCGGGGCGGTCCAGGGCGACGCCACGCTCGCGAAGTTCACGTTCCGGGCTCGCAGCTCGTGGGAGACAGGCGGCCGAAACAGGGGCCAGATTCGCGAGTTCGAGCATGCCGGCGCGACGACAACTGAACGCCCGACCGCCTTCGAGCTCACCGGCGACGAGCCGCCCGTTCTCCTGGGCACGAACGCCGGCCCGAATGCCGTCGAGCTCGTCCTCCAGGCCCTGGCCTTCTGCTACGCGGTGGGTTACGCGTACAACGCCGCAGCGAACGGGATCGAGCTCGAGGAGCTCCGCTACGAGGTCGAGGGCGACCTGGACCTCCACCGCTTCCTCGGTCTCGGCGGACCGCGAGCGGGGTTCAGCGCGATCCGGGCGAAGAGCTGGGTCCGCTCGCCGAATGCCTCACCCGAACAGCTCGAGGAACTCTGCCAGTACGTCCAGGACACCTCGCCGGTCCGGGACATCCTGGCCAACCCGGTCCCGGTGACGACCGATCTCGTCGTTCTGTCCTGACCGTCGCGAGCCCGACGTGCCGCCAGGCGCGATTGCCGCTCCTGCGCGGCACGTCGATCGCCCATGCGCAAGCCGGCTGGGGATCAGAGCAGGTTCCTTGTCTGCAGCGCACGAAACGCGAGGAACCCGGGCACGACCGGGAGCCAGAACGTGATCAGTCGGTACACGAGAACCGCGGCGATCGCGGGTCCGATCGGCACGCCGATCGCTGTGAGGCCGGCTGTCAGTGCGGCCTCGACGGCCCCGAGATTTCCGGGCGTCGGGCTGACCGACGCGATCGCGCTGCCGCCGAGGTAGACGGCGAACACGCTCGCGAGGTCGGCTTCGACGCCGACGGCGCGGACGCTCGCCGCGAGTGCCAGCGCCGGCAGAAGCGTCAGCGACGCCGCCGAGCCGAAGAGCACGGCGGCGCGCGACGGCCGGGTCAGGACGGCGTGAAGCGCTCGGGCTCCCGATTGCAGCGATTCCATCGCGCGGGGGGCACGCGACCGGGTGACTCGGACGGCCAGGGACCCGGCAACCGCGAGGGCGAGGACGATCGCGAACGCCGCCGGCCACGCCCGCGTCAGCTGCAGACCCGGCACGTCGCCACCGCCGATCGCAGCGACCACCGCAAGCGCGATGATCACGCGCGACAGCCCGCCGGCCAGCACCTTCATGGCGATCGCGGCGATCCCGGCGGATCGCGGGAGACCCGCCCGCTCGAGGTACCTCTGGTTCAGGACCAGCCAGCCCAGACCTTCGGGCGTCAGGCGACCGATGAACGAGCTTGCAAGCTGGACGAGCAGCGTCGGCCCGAACGGGATCGGCCGGTCGACCGCCGCCTGGAGCGAGATGACGGCCATCGCGTAACGAGTCGCGACGAGGGCCAGGCCGGCGGCGACCCAGACGGGCACGAGGCCCGAAAGGGTCGCCAGCGATGCCTGAAGCTCCCCGAGCTGGGGGATGACGACGACGACGCCGGCCGCGCCGAGAGAGACCCAGACGAGCATCCCGACCTGCCGACGCGACAGGCGCAGTGGGGGACGGGGTGCGACGAACCGTCGGGTGAAGGCCGGGGCGTCGCGGGAGGGCTGGTGCGTCGTTGGAAGGGCCGACATGGCGAACGACCTCGATGTTGCGGTTCACCACAGCGTCGCGAGGGATCGCCGAGCCTCCAACCGCCATCACCCCCACAGTTCCCCCACACTCCATTTCCTCCGGGCCGGTACGATCGGCTGGCCATGGGGGCAGGGGACGCGACCAGGACGTTCGGCGACCTGCTCAGGCAGCACCGCGAGGCGGCCGGCTTGACGCAGGAGGAGCTCGCGGAGCGGGCCGGGCTGACCGCGAAGGGCATCAGCGCCCTCGAGCGGGGCGAGCGGCGCCGTCCGTATCCCGCGACGGTCCGGGCGATCGCCGACGCACTCCACGTCAACGAGGCCGATCGCGCGGCCCTCATCGCATCCGTGCCGTCCCGGGCGCCGGTCCAGCATCCGCCTTCCTCCCCGATGGAGACGCCCGGCTCGCGGCTCCCGCCCGAGTCCGCGGCGCCCCTGTACGGCCGCGACGCTGAGCTGGAGCTGCTCCGGGATCAGCTCTTGGCGCCCGAGGTCCGGCTCATGACCGTGGTCGGGCCGGGCGGCGTGGGCAAGACCCGGCTGGCGACGGCGGCGGCCCGGTCGCTGGCTGCCGTCGATGCGTTCGCTCACGGCGTGTGGTTCGTCGACCTGTCGCCGCTCACAGAACCGTCCCACGTGATCCCGGCGACCGCCCGGACGCTCGGCGCCTTGGACGCAGGTGCCACCGCCGGGATCGAAGCCCTCGCGGCGTTCCTCGCCGGCCGCCGCTGTCTTCTTGTCCTCGACAACTTCGAGCAGGTTCTGTCCGCGGCGACCGACCTGGGCGGATTGATCGCCTCCAGCCCCGAGCTGACCGTGCTCGTCACGAGCCGCGAGCCGCTCCGCCTCCGCTGGGAGCGGACGCTGCCGCTTCAGCCGCTGGCCCTGCCCGACGTCCGGCACCTGCCGCCGGTCGAGGACCTCGCTCGGGTGCCGGCCGTCGCCCTGTTCGTCGAACGGGCCCGCGCTTCGGCGCCCGCGTTCGAGCTCAGCGATGCCAACGCCGCGCCCGTCGCCGAGCTCTGCGTTCGCCTCGACGGGCTACCGCTTGCGATCGAGCTCGTGGCGGCCCGAGCCGCGCAGTTCGGCCCGGCCGCGACCCTGGATCGGCTCGCCAGGCGGCTCCCGGTTCCCGGTGCCGCGATGCGCGATGCACCGGTCCGCCAGCGCTCCCTTCGGGCCACGCTCGAGTGGAGCCTGGACCTCCTCGAGCCTGCGGAGCGGACGCTCTTCCGGCGTCTCGCGGTCTTCGCCGGCGGCTGGGATCTCGCTGCCGCCGGCGCCGTGGCCGGCGATGTGCTGCCCGACGTTCTCGGAGGTCTCACGTCCCTGGCCGACAAGAGCCTGATCGTCGTCGAACCGACCGCCATGTCGGCGACGGCGTCAGGCGAGCCTCGATTTCGCATGCTCGACACGGCCCGCTCGGTCGCACTGGACCTTCTCGAGGCGAGCGGAGACGAGCCGACCGTCCGCCGTGCTCATGCCCGGTACTTCGCGGGCCTGGCCGAGGCGTCGGCCGGGCAGATGCAAGGGGCGACACAGGCCGACGTGGTCGCCCGCCTGGAGCGGGAGGAAGAGAACTTCCGTCAGGCGATCAACTGGACGCGCCGAAGCGGGAACCAGGGGGCGCTCGAGGAAGGCTTGCGTCTCGTCGGAGCGCTGGCCTGGTACTGGTTCCTCCACGGCTATCCGGCTGACGCGCGTGAATGGTTCGAGGATCTCCTGGGTCCCGAGGACGACGTCGGCCCCGTGGAGGAGGGCAGCGCGACCGCCCGCGCGCTGACGCTCCGTGCGAAGGCGCTCAACGCGGCCGGGTTCCGGGCGACCGACCAGGGCGAATATCAACTCGGGGCGACCTACCACGAGGCGGCGCTCGCGATCTGGCGGCGACTGAGTGCGACTCCCGGGCTGGTCGCCTCGCTCCATGGGGTCGGCGACACCGCGCTGTGGCAGGGCAACGTCGAGAAGGCCGCGGCGAGCTACGACGAGGGCCTCGACCTCGCCGAAACCCGGGGCACCGCCGAGGACGTCGCCCTCTTCGCGTTCCACCTGGGGCAGCTTTCGTGGCTGGACGGCCGCCTCGATGCCGCCGAGGAGCACGCGGAGCGGGCGCTACGCGTCGCGCGGTCCGCCGGCAGCACGACCTGGCCGCCGTACGGGCTGTTCGTGCTCGCGAGCGTTGCCCACGAGCGCGGCGAGACGGCCCGGGCGGGAGCCCTGTATCGGGAGGCGATCGGCCTGGGATGGGCCCACCACGACCGACTGTGCCTCAGGATGGTCCTGCCGGGCCTGGCCGCCCTCGCCACGCTCGAAGGAGATCCGGCGAGGGCCCTGCGTCTCGCAGGCGCCGCCAGCGCGCTGGAGGAGAACGCCGGGATCTGGGCATTCCCGCCGATCCGCGAGCGCCACGAGCGGTGGCTGGCGACGGCGCGCGAAGCGCTTCGACCCCGGGCTCGAGCGGCAGCCTGGAACGAAGGCCGATCGCTCGCCATCGACGAGGTCGTCGCCGATGCGCTCGCGGAGGCGACCGGATCTCCTGCCGACGGCCTCGGCGAGGGCAGGCGCCTGAGCCCGCGGGAGCGCGAGGTGCTCGATCTCGTCGCCCTGGGCCGCTCGAACCGGCAGATCGCCGAGGCGCTCTTCGTGACCGAGCACACGGCCAAGTACCACGTCGCGTCGCTCTTCAACAAGCTCGGGGCGACCAACCGGGCCGAGGCCGTCAGCCGGGCGGTGGCGTTCGGGCTGCTGGCTGTCCCGGAAGACTGACCCGCCGGCGCGCCGGTGCCGCACCGCGCTGCGATCACCGGATGTTCCTCCGCCCGAACTAGCCGTTCTGGGAGGGCGCGGGCCGGACGAAGCGGCCACGATCGGCCTCTGAATGGCGGCCGCCTCGATCGACCGACGATCGTCGCGGTGCCGGGAGACGAGCGATGGCACGAATCGGCGAGATCCTCCGGGCGGTCACCGACACCGTCCACGATCCCTTCACGTCGGACATCGGCGGCCTCGACGCGGCAGCCCCGACCGACGCCGTCGAGCTGGCGGACGGTGCGAGGTTCGACCTGGTCGCGGGGGCCGTCCGCAAGCGCCTCGGAGACCACGAGGTCCGGATGCTGGCCTACAACGGGTCGATCCCGGGCCCGACGCTGCGCGTTCGCCAGGGCTCCAGCGTGACGATCGCGTTCCGGAACGAGGCCGACGTGCCGACGACCGTCCACTGGCACGGCTTGCGGCTCGACAACCAGTACGACGGCGTGCCCCACGGCGTCCACCGCGGCATGCAGGCACCGATCCCGGTCGGTGGCGGCTTCGAGTATCGGCTCCGCTTCCCGGATCCGGGCATCTACTGGTACCACCCGCACGTCCGCGAGGACTACACGCAGGAACTCGGGCTGTACGGCAACATCGTCGTCGAGCCGACCGACGCCGACTACTGGGCGCCGGTCAACCGTGAGGTCGTCGTCGTCCTCGACGACATCCTCCTGAAGGGGCGGAAGGTCGCGCCGTTCAGCCGGTCGACGTCGAACCGGACGGCGATGGGCCGCTACGGCGACGTGATGCTCGTGAACGGCGAGACGGACTTCGTCCTGACCGCCCGCGTCGGAGAAGTGATCCGGCTCTATCTGACCAACACGGCCAACGTCCGGCCCTTCAACGTCTCGATCCCGGGCGCACGGATGAAGCTCGTCGGGGGTGATGGCGGTCGCGTGGAGCACGAGCGGTTCGTCACCGAGGTCCTCATCGCCCCGTCGGAGCGGGCCGTCGTCGACGTGCTGTTCGAGGAGACCGGCACCCTCCCGATCGAGCACCGCGGTCCGGACATCGTCCGCCCGCTCGGCTCGGTCATGGTGGAGCCGATCGCGGTCGATGAGTCCTTCGTGGACGAGTTCCTCGCACTCCGCACGGCAGCCGAATTCGAGACCGAGCGCGCGCGCGAGCTCGAGGGACCGCCGGACAAGCGCCTTGCGCTCGTGGCGGTGATGCCCGGCATGAAGCACGGCGGCGACCACGGCCAGCATGTCGACATCGAGTGGGAAGACACGATGCAGCTCCACAACCGGATGACGACGCCGGCGAACATGTTCTGGAAGCTCGTCGACCAGGAAACCGGGGCAGAAAACCACGACATCCACTGGTCGTTCGAACAGGGCGAACGGGTCAAGCTGCGGATCACCAACGACCCCCACTCGGACCACCCGATGCAGCACCCGTTCCACATCCACGGCCAGCGGTTCCTCGTGCTCGGCCGCGACGGACGGCCCACCGACAACCTTGTCTGGAAGGACACGGTCCTGATCCGCACCGGCGAGACCGTCGACCTGCTGGTCGAGATGTCCAACCCCGGGACGTGGATGGCCCACTGCCACATCGCCGAGCACCTCGAGGGCGGCATGATGATGAGCTTCGCGGTCGGTGGGGGCCGGACCCATGGCTGAGCGCGAGAAGCGGCTCATCGCGTTCGTCGTCTATCCGGGCGTGACGCCGCTCGATCTCGTCGGACCGCTGACGGTCCTGCGCGACCTCAAGCTCGGCACGCCCTATCGGACCGTCGTCGTGGGCGAGCGGCTGGAGGCGCTGGCGACCGACACCTCGCTCCACGTCACCCCGGCGCGCACGTTCGCCGACGTGCCGGCGCCGTACGCGGTGTTCGTGCCCGGAGGGGGCACGGCAACGATCCAGGCGATGCAGGATCAGGCCCTGCTCTCGTACCTGCAGCAGGCGGCCGGCTCGGCCGAAATCGTCGGATCGACCGGCAACGGCGCCCTCCTGCTCGCGGCAGCGGGGCTTCTCGACGGTCGTCGGGCCGCGACCCACTGGGCGTACGCCGATCTCCTGGAGGCCCACGGCGCGACTTCCGTCGCGGACGGCTGGGTCGAGGATGGGCGATTCCTGACGGCCGCCGGCGGGACCGCCGGCATCGACGCGATGCTGCATCTGACGGCCAGGCTTCGGAGCCTTTCGGCCGCCAGGCTCGCCCAGCTGTGGATGGAATACGACCCACAGCCGCCGTTCGGCCGGCCGGATGCCGTCGCCGCATCCAGCGAACTGGGCGCGCACCTGCGCGACCGCCCCGCCACGGGCGCGGCCGGCCACGGGGGTCCGGCGATGTCACAGATGACTGACGACTCGGTGCGGCGCACCATCGCCATCGTGCTGTACCCGGACCTGACGGCCCTCGACCTGGTCGGGCCGCTCCAAGTGCTGGCCGAACTGGAGCGATTCGCACCCGGGTACCGAACCGTCGTCGTCGGCCCAACGGTCGAGCCGATGGCGACCGACGTGGGGCTCGGACTGGTGCCCGACGCCCCGTTCTCCGATCTGGCCCATCCGGACGTGCTCCTGGTGCCCGGCGGCCGGCAGGGCACGATCCGGGCCCTGAGTGATCCGGTGATCCGCGAGTACGTCCGAACGGCCGCGTCGTCCGCCAGGATCGTCGCCTCGGTCTGCACGGGCTCCCTGATCCTGGCCTCGGTCGGCATGCTCGACGGTCGACGGGCGACGACGAACTGGGCCTTCCAGTCGGTCCTCGATCGCCTTGGCGGCCGATACGTCCGCGAGCGCTGGATCCATGACGGGCGCCTGGTCATGTCGGCCGGCGTGTCGGCGGGCATCGACATGGCCCTGTACCTCGCTGCAGTTCTGACCGACGAGGCAACTGCCCGCCGGATCCAGCAGGCGATCGACTACGATCCGCAGCCGCCCTTCGGTGGGATCGACTGGGACCACCTTCCGCTCCTCGCGCGACTCGCCCGCGCGGCGATCGGGGTTGCCGCCCCGTTCATCGCCGCGAAGCCGCGTCGACTGACCCGAACGGCGCTGTCGCGCCACGCGGAGCGGGCGGCGTGAGAACGGCCAGCCGGACCTCGACGAACCTGGCCGGCCCGGCGATCGGCCCGCCCCTCACCCCCGGGATGCCGGCGCCCGCGTTCGACCTTCGGGATTCCCCGTACTCCCGGGTCTCCCTGGCCGACCTCCGGGGCCGGCCGGTTGTCATCGCGTTCCACGTCGCCGACTGGCATCCCGTCGCGGCGGCGCAGCTGGCGCGACTCGAGGCGCTCCTGCCGGAGTTGGGACGCCTGTCCGCCTCGGTCGTCGCGATCTCGACCGACGCCACGTGGTCCCACGACGC
>DASTVH010000166.1:0-2164 GCA_035759195.1 Candidatus Limnocylindrales bacterium | reverse complement strand
GTGCGGGCGTTCAACAAAAAGCACCAGGACGAGGGTCTGTCCGCGCGACTTGTCGAGTTCCCGGAGTCCGCCGACCAGCAGCGGACGCAGTTCATCCAGCGTCAGCAGGCAGGGTCCGGCGACTGCGATGTCTTCTACTCCGATGTCATCTGGACCGCCGAGTTCGCCTCGCAGAACTGGCTCTATGACATGACGCCCGTGGTCGAGGAGCGTCGCGACGAGTTCATCCCGTCGACGCTCGAGACCATCCGCTACGACGGCAGGTACTGGGGACTGCCCAAGCAGACCGACGCCGGCTTCCTCTACTACCGCACGGACCAGGTCGAGGATCTTCCGCAGACGTGGCAGGGCGTGTACGAGCTCGCCGAGCGCGAGGACCAGATCGTCTACCAGGGCGCTCGCTACGAGGGGCTCACTGTGAACTTCCTCGAGCTGGCCCTCGCCAACGGCGGCCGCGTCCTCTCCGAGGACGGCAAACAGAGCGAGTTCGACTCGCCCGAGAACCTCGAGGCGCTCGAGTTCATGGTCCAGGGCGTCCGCGACCGCGCGGCGCCGCGCGCCGTGGTCACCTATATGGAGGAGCAGGCGCGGCGCGAGTTCCAGGGCGGCCGGGCGACCTTCATGCGCAACTGGCCCTACGCCTACGCGCTGGCCAAGCGCAAGGGGTCCGACATCCGCAACCGCTTCGCCGTCGCGCCTCTTCCCGCCTTCGAGGGGGCGGGAACCGCGGGCGTGCTGGGCGGCCACAACCTGGTGATCTCGGCCCACTCGAAGAACCCGGGCGGTGCGTTGCGGCTGGTCGACTACCTGACCTCGCCGGAAGCGATGGAGCGCGATGCTGCGAAGTACTCGCTCGCGCCGACGCTGCGTGAGACCTACACGGATCCGGACGTCCAGGACGCGATGCCCTTCGCGTCCGAGCTCGAGCAGGCTGTCGAGCAGGCGAAATCGCGACCGGTGACACCCGTGTACCCGCAGGTGTCGCAGGCGATCTACGAGAACGTCTACCGCGCGCTCACCGGCGCGGCGCAGCCCGACGAGGCGCTCGCGCAGGCCGACCGCGACATCGAAGACGCCCTGGACACGTTCTGAGGATGCGGACCAGGCCCCTCATCATCGCTGCCGTAGCGCTGCTGACGAGCGCCGCGCTCGCGTCGGTCCTCTGGCTTGCGGACCTGGGCGAGTCCGCGGGGCTGGAGACCGGCGCGACGCTGCGGGACGTCACGGGCGACCCTCGCCGCTACGAGGGCCGGACCGTGACGGTCAGCGGTGAATACGCCGAGAACGACTACTTCACCCCGCAGGACGCGGAACACGTGCTCGTGATCGGCGACGATGCCGGCCGCCGGCTGCTCGTCCTGCCCCAGCCCCAAGCCGGTGTGCCGCTCGGCGTGGATGAGAATTCGGTTCTCCGCGTGACGGGCGAGGTGCGGGTCGTGGAGCCCTCGGCGGCCGACGGCGGTGACGAGGGACCTCTGTCGCAGGGCGGCCTGCTCGCCCAGACAGGAGCAGAGGCGGTGATCGAGGCCATCGACGTGTCATACGCGGGCACAGAGCCGAGCCCGACGCAACCGACCGTGTCGCGTGCCACCGTCGGCCAGGTGGTCGAGGATCCCCGTGCCTTCAGCGACTCCATCGTCCGGATCGCGGGTCGCGCGTACGTGCTCGGTGAGCGCGGTTTCGTGCTCGCCGGCGACCGGAGTGCCATCTTCGTTGGCGCTCCGGCGAGCGAGTTGGGCTCCATCGGAGCGGGTGAACGGGTGCTCGTGGACGCGGAGGTGGCGCGCATCAGCCGGTTCCGTACTCGGGTGATCGAGGCCGCCCTCTCGCAGAAGAAGAGCGACGCAGACGGAGTCGACCTCAACCTGGTACCCAACCGGCCCGGCGAACCGTACCTGGTGCTGCGGGGCATGGATCGATCGCCATGACTGGCAGGGGCCGTCTCTCCTCGACAACGTTGCTGACCCCGGCTGAGCAGTCGGATCCGACCTGGCGCAGGGCGGCGCGGGTAAAGGTCGCCGGGTCGGTGCTGATCCTGATGCTCCTCGTCGTCGGCGTCGTGGTGGCCTGGGTGTGAGCGCGCCGGCTGATCGGAGACCGTCTTCCGTAAGACGGATGACGGTGGGGGGTTCGATCCGCCGCCCCCCTGCGGCATGGTGGCCCG
>DASTVH010000165.1:0-2705 GCA_035759195.1 Candidatus Limnocylindrales bacterium | reverse complement strand
CGCATCATACCGGATCGATAGTTGACGACGCAACGGTTGGCGGCGTATCGTTGCGTATGCAACAACACGGGCTCGAGGGAGACGAGCCCGCCACCGGAGGAAACCGACGAACCCTGATGACCAGCCCCGCGACCCAGATCGCGACCCGACCGAGCGCCGGCGCCGACCCCGCTCGACCGATCGCCTCGACCTGGACGGTCGACCCGTCCCATACCGACATCCTCTTCTCCGCGAAGCACATGATGGTCACGACCGTCCGGGGGACGTTCCGCGACGTCGAGGGCACGCTCGTGCTCGACGAGGACGAGCCGGCCCGCTCGTCGGCGGAGATCCGGATCGCCACGGCGAGCGTGGACACCGCGAGCGACCCTCGCGACGCGCACCTCCGCTCCGCCGACTTCTTCGACGCCGAGCGTCGTCCGTGGATCGAGTTCCGCTCGACGGCGATCGACCACCTCGGCGGACGTGAGTACCGCATCACCGGCGACCTGACGATCCTCGAGACCACCCGGCCGGTCGTGTTCGACGCAACGTTCCTCGGCTTCTACACCGGCATGTCGGGGGCGCGCCGGATGGGCCTGAGTGCCAACGCGACGATCAATCGCAAGGATTGGGGCCTCGGCTGGAACGTCGCCCTGGAGGCCGGCGGCTGGCTCGTCGGCGAGGATGTCCGGATCGATGTCGAGGTGGCGGCCGAACAGGCGACCGCCGCGGTCGACGTTGGGGCCGGCCAGGCCGAGACGAAGGCCAACGCCGCCTGAGGCGGGCGGACGGCGGCCCGCGCGCGCCGCTACGATCGGGGTCCATCGCACGCCCGAGGGACCCTGCCATGACCACCTTCGACGTCGCCGCGCTCCGGGTCCAGTTTCCCGCGTTGTCGCTCGAGCACCATGGGCGCCCGGTCGTGTTCTTCGACGGGCCCGGCGGAACCCAGGTGCCGCAGCGCGTGATCGACGCGGTCGCCCGCTACTACCGCGAGTCGAACGCGAACGCCGGCGGCGCCTTCCCGACGAGCCGCCGGAGCGACGAGATCGTCGCCGATGCCCACCGGGCGGCGGCCGACATGCTCGGGGCGGCCGATCCCGACGAGATCAAGTTCGGCGCGAACATGACGTCGCTGACGTTCCACGTCGGACGGTCGATCGCGGCCGCGCTGGAGCCCGGCGACGAGATCGTCGTGACCGGGCTCGACCACCATGCCAACGTCGACCCATGGCTCGGTGCCGCCCGCGACCGCGGTCTCGTCGTCCGGACGTGGGAGCCGCGCCTCGACGACTGCACGCTCGACCTTGCCGACCTCGACCGGCTCCTGGGGCCGCGGACCCGGCTCGTCGCGTTCGGCTGGGCCTCGAACGCCGTCGGTACGATCAACCCGGTGACCGAGATCGTCGCCCGGGCCCGCGCGGCCGGCGCCTGGACGTACGTCGACGCGGTCCATGCCGCGCCGCATCTGCCGATCGACGTCCGGGCGATCGGAGCCGACTTCGTCGCCTGCTCGGCGTACAAGTTCTTCGGGCCCCACGCCGGCGTGCTCTACGGCCGGGCGGAGGTGCTCGACCGCCTCCCGTCATACAAGCTCCGGCCGGCCCACGATCGCTTCGAGACCGGGACCGCCAACTTCGAGGGCCTCGCCGGCGTGGCTGCCGCGGTGGAGTACCTCGCCGACATCGGCCGAGGCTTCGGCTCGGCGGGCGAAGACGCGGCGCGCGGCGACGCCGTCCGGGCCGGGATGACCGCGATCCGGGCCTGGGAGATGGCGCTGTACGAGCGGCTCGCCGACGGCCTCGAAACCATCCCGGGTGCGCGGCTCCACGGGATCACCGACCGGGCCCGCTTCGGCGAGCGGACGCCGACCGCCGCACTGACCCTCGCCGGGCATGCCCCCCGGGCGATCGCCGAGACGCTCGGGACCGAGGGCATCGCGGTCTGGGACGGCGACTTCTACGCGCTCGGGCTCATCGAGCGGCTCGGCCTCGCCGAACGCGGCGGCGTCGTCAGGATCGGGCCGACCCACTACAACACCCCCGACGAGATCGACCGCGTCGTCGGCGCCGTCAGCCGGATCGCCGAGGGCGTGGCGGTCGGATGATGCCCCGCGGGACGACCGGCGCGATCGACGTCGCCGTCGTCGGCGGGGGGATCGTCGGGGCGGCGACGGCGGCGCTCCTGGCAGGCCGGGGCCTGCGGGTCCGGCTCTACGAGCGGACCGACATCGCGTCGGCCGCCTCGGGTCGCAACTCGGGCGTCGTCCAGCACCCGTTCGACCCGCTGCTCGCCGACCTCTACCACGAGTCGCTGGCGCTCTACCGGGATCTCGAGGCGGCCGATCCGGCCGCCTTCCGGATCGGGTCGGAACCGGCCGGCCTGCTGGCCGTCGACGCCGCCGGAGGCGGCGCGGCCCGGGCGACCGCCGAGGCGTGGGGAGCGGCCTACCCGGCGGCGGCACCGGAGCTCCTCGACGCGCCGGCGATCCGCCGTCTGGAACCTGCGCTCGCCCCCGACGTCGTCGCCTGCCGGCTCGCGATCGGTTACCCGGTGGGCCCGGCCACCGCGACCCGAGCCTTCGCCGGGCTCGCGGCCCGGGCGGGCGCGGAGCTGCGGACGGCGACGGAGGTGCAGCTCGCGGTCCGCGGCGGGACCGCGGAGGGCGTCGCGGCCGACGGGCACGTGGATCCGGCCGGGGCGGTCGTCGTGGCCGCCGGGCC
>DASTVH010000164.1:0-9697 GCA_035759195.1 Candidatus Limnocylindrales bacterium | reverse complement strand
CGCAGGAAGTACTCGGCCATCTCGGCCGCGTACTGGTCGCGCTCGGCGAGCAGGATCAGCATCCGGCGACCGGATCCATGGGTCCCGAATGGTCCGGCGTTGCGGATCGCCCGGGCCTCGGCGAGCGCCGCCCGGATCGCGTCGGGCTCCTCGCCGGCGGTCGTCAATCGCTTCACAGTCAGCAGGTCCTCGATGTCGTCGCGCGAGTAGAGCCGGACGCCGGACGGCGTGGGGCGGGCCGAGACGTAGCCGAAGGTCTCGTCCCAGCCGACGAGGATCGACACCGGCACACCAATCATCGCGGCGCTTGCGGCGGCGCTGTAGATGGGACGCGAGGCGTGGGGCGAACGGGCCTCGGCCGGCCGGGATTCGGCCGGCGCCGCCGGCTCTGGACCGGCCGCCGCCGCCTCAGGAGCTGCTTCCTCCGCGGCTTCCGGCGAACCGGTCGGGACGACGCCTGCGCTCGCCGCCGGGGCGTCGCGACGGTAGACGTACCAGATCTCGGTGTCGTCGCCGAACGAGGCCAGCGGGTCCTGGGGGTTGACCCGCGCGGCCGGGTATCGCTCGCGGAGCAGCGCCTCGAGCCGCGCGTGGGCGTCGTCGACGGAGAGGTCGAGGCGCGTTCGGACGAGGCGTTCGACCTCTTCCTGGAACGCTCGGTCGGCCCGCGGGAAGCTCCGGATGATCGGCCGCCGGCCGTTGGGCATGGGCGATCAGGCGCTTTTCTTCCGGCGCGGCCGCGAGCCGCCCGAGGCTGCCTCGGCCAGCTCCTCGTCGGCCTCCCTGGCCTTCTTCGACCGAGCCCGCGAGGCCGGCTTCTCGGCCGGCTCGCCGTCGTCGGCAGCACGCTTCTCGCGGGCCTTCTTGGCCTCCGACACCGAGACGGGCCGCGCCTCGCCGCGGGCATCCTTCGTCGCCTTGACCGACGCCTCGAGGGCGGCCATGAGATCGACGAGGTTGCCGGTCTCCTCGACGGGCTCCGGGACGACCGCCTCGTGGCCCTCGATCTTGGCCTCGATCACCTTCATGAGCGCGTCGCGGTATTCGTCCTTGTAGTTGTCGGGCTCGAACTCGCCGGTCATCGCCGAGACGAGCTGCTTGGCCATCGCGCGCTCGGCCGGCTTGAAGTCGAGCTCCTCGTCCGGAAGATCGAGCTCCTTGGTCGAGCGGATCTCGTCGGGCCAGTGGAGGGTCGTGAGGAGCATCGTGTCGGCGAACGAATCCATCGCCGCGAGCGCCTCGCGGTCCTTGATCACGACCTTGCAGATCGCCGTCAGGCCCTCCTCCTCGAGGACCGAGCGCAGGAGGTAGAACGCCTTGCGACCGATCTTGTCGGGCTCGAGGTAGTAGGCCTGCTTGACGAAGCGGGTGTTGGAGTCGTCGCGTTCGGCGCGGGTGAACTGCTCGATCTCGATCGTGCGGACCGTCTTGAGGGGCACGTTCTCGAGGTCCTCGTCGGTGATCACGACGTACTGGTCGGGCGCGTATTCGTAACCCTTGACCGTATCGGCGCGGGAGATGATCTCCTCGTCGACCGGGCACCAGGTCTTCATCTGGATCCGCGAGAGGTCCTTCTCGTGGAGCATGTTGAAGCGGACCTGGTAACTCGACTCGGTCGCGACGTAGAGCTTGACCGGGATCGTCACCAGGCCGAACTGGATGGCGCCCTTCCACATCGAGCGTGCCACGGCAGGTCCTCGTACATTTCGGCCGGACCGTGACTATAGCGTGATCGTGCAAACGGGCCGCCACTGCCCGGCGGCCCGGGCATCAACGGAGGGTGACGAACGCGTCGAGATCCACCCGGCCGTTGCCGACGAGCTGCATCTCGATCGTGTGGACGCCGTACGTGGCCGAGCCGATCGAGTACATCACCACCTGGCCGCGGCTCGTCGCCGAGCCGAAGTTGATCGTCGTCCGGTAGACGCCGTCGAAGTAGATGCGGGCCGAGCCGCGGCCGGGACCGACGGGCGCCACGAGCCCGATGGCGCGGCCACGGAACGCGAGCTTGGCACTCGCTCCGGCCGCGGTCGCGTAGCGGGTCCCGCCGGCCGAGGCGCTCGTCGTCCTCTGGACGCTCCACGTGCCGCGATAGGCGACCCGCAGCGACGCCTCCTGGACGAAGTCGCCAATGTATGCCGGGCCGCTGGCCCAGGCACTCCAGATCCCCGCCGCGTCGCGGGCCCGGACGCGGTACTGGTAGGAGCGCCCGACCGTCTGGACCGACTGGGCGGTCCGCGTCGATCCGCTCGTGGAGATCGTCCCGCCCCACGCGCCGCCGTCGATCCGCGACTGGACCTCGTATGCCGAGATCGGGCTGGCGTCGAGGGCCGCCGGCCAGGAGATCCGGGCGGGCACGGTCGCCGGGCCGACGGTCGAACCTGGCTGGGCGTCGACGGCCGGCGGTCGGGCGACCGGGGCGTCGCCCGTGACGACGAGCGTCGCCGTTGCCGTCCGGACGAGGCCGTGCTCGGAGGCGGTGATCGTGATTGCGTAGGTGCATTCCTTCGTCGCGGTCGGGACCGCGAGATCGAGCGTTGCGGTCCGAGCGTCGAAGCCATAGAGGCTCGGCCGGTCGAACCGCGCGGTGACACCGGCCGGAACCCCCGACACCGCCAGGCCGATGCGCTCGAAGTGGGTCGACGTGCGGGAGAGCGTGATCGGATAACTCGCGGTGCCGCCGGTCTCGGGCAGCGCGACCGGGGCGCCGACCGCGATGCCGAAGTCGCCGCGGGGCCCGAGCCGCGAAACGTCGAGCAGCCGCTCGTGGTAGGGGTCCGGATCGGTTGCAACCTTCCAGTCGAGGTTGCCGAGGTACTGGAGCGCCTCCTTGACCTCAGCCGGGGTCAGTTGCGGGCGGGTCGCCTTGAGCAGCCCGACCGCGCCGGCGACATGCGGCGCCGCCATCGAGGTGCCCGACATGTAGGCATAGCCGGCGGGCACGGTCGACCAGATGCACTTGCCGGGCGCGATGAGGTCGACGTCCGAGCCGTAGTTGCTGAAGTCGGCGAACGTGTCGTCGACGTCGTAGCCGCCCCACGACCAGCAGCGCGGGCCTCCGAGGCCGCCGGGTTTGCCATCGGTGTCCGCGAGGGCGGAGACCGTGATGACCTCGTTGTAGGCGGCGGGGACGCGGGCCGCGGCGCTGTAGCTGTCGTTGGCGGCGGCCGCCACGACCGTGACGCCGCTCCCGACGAGCCGGCAGATCGCCGCATGGAGGATGTCGTTGTTCGTCGCGCCGCAGTTCTTGTCGTCGCTGCCGTCCTTCGCGACGCTCATGTTCACCGCCTCGAACCGCGGCCGGGTCGGATTGGTCGGGTCCTTCTGGGCGGCGATCCAGTCGAGGCCGCAGACGTACCAGGACAGCAGGCCCGAACCCTGGTCGTTGAGGATCTTCACCGCCCACAATCGGACGCCCGGGGCGACGCCGACGACGCCGAACGTGTTGTCCTTCGCGCCGACCGTGCCGGCCACGTGCGTGCCGTGGCCGTGGATGTCCCGCCACAGCGCGCGGTCGGAAGTGGAGCAGTTGTAGCCGCCGGCGACCCGCAGGTCGGGCACGGACGCGATGCCCGTGTCGACGATCGCGACGTCGGCTGCGACTTCCCTGTCGATCTCGTCGATGTTCGCCGCCGGCGAGACCCGCGTCCCGATCCGGTTGATCCCGGTCGGGTACGACTGAGCGGCGAGCTCGATCCGCTCGTCGGGAACGACCGCGACCACGTCGGGGTCGGCGCGGAGCTTCGCGACCTGGGCCGGGTTCAGGCGCCCGGCGAAGCCACGGGCGGCGTTCGTGAAGACGTGGTCCGGAGTGAAGGCCAGGCGGCTCGCCTGGCGGTTGCTCGCGGCGCGGGCGTCGGTGCCGTTGCGATAGATGACGATCCAGCGACCGGTCGGGTCGGCGGTATCGTCGCCGGCGCTGGCGCCCGGGCCACCGGCGCCCGGTCCTGGCCCTGGGCCAGGGCCGCCGGCCGAGCCCGCCCCCCGGTCGACGTCGACGACGACGCCAGGCCGCGCCCGCGGCGAGGGCGCGGGAGCCTCGGACGCAACGGGACCGTCGGTCGGTTCTGCGGTCGGCGGCGGGGTGGGGTCGACGGACGGGCTCGGGTCGGCCGGCGGGGTGGGGTCGACGGACGGCGATGGGGCCGGGCTCGCGACGCTGCCGGAGACCGTCGGCTCGCCGGCCAGGGCGGGGCCGGCGATCGACGCGAGAAACGCGACAGCCACGAGTGTGGCGACGTGGCGGCGCATGGGGACGGTCCTCCGGCTCGCTGGGGTCTCACGGAGTGCATGCGACGGGCAGCTGCCACGCCACCCGGTGCATACCCTAAGCCTGGGGGCAAGACGCGTTCAACCCAAGCCCCGAGATGGTCCGGGGCCCACATGGCTCACCAGTCCCCACCGCACCGCACCGGCAGGGAGTACCCTCGGCCGCCGCGTCCGTCGCACGGCGTGCCGCGACGCCCCGCGATGGCTCGCGACGCCTCGTCAGTGAGCCTGCCGGGTCCCTGGGCGGATCTCGGCCTCCGCCTCGGCGACCCGGGCGAGGATGCTGTCCCGCAGCCGGTCGAGGCAGCCCTGGACGCTGGCCGTGCTCGTCGCGATCGAGGTCAGCGTCGACTTGATGCCCTTGATCGCCTCGAGCTCGCCGCGGACCCCGACGAGTGCGGCACGAACGGCCTCGGCGTCGATCTCGGAGGCGGCCTCGCGGAGGCTGGCAAGGGCGAGGAGCCGAGCGAGGCGAACGGCCGCTTCGATGGCGGCCGGATCCGGGTCGGCCGGATCGATGACGCAGTAGACGTCGCCCGCGCGGACGTCGAACGGCGCGATGCCCGCCGGCGCGTGGGCCGGCGTGAAGACCACGAGCCCGACTGCCGCCGCCCGGTTCTCCTTCGCCTCGCGGAGCTCCTCGCGCATCGCCCGCCCCGACATCGGCCGGTCCTTCGCTTCGACGACGACCCGCAGGTCGGCCCCGGCCGTCAGGGCCGGGTTCAGCGTGAGGACGAAGTCGCCCTTCTTCGAGCGCAGGACGCCGCCCGCCTCCCCGCCCGTCCGGTCGAAGTGGTCCCCGGAGCCGCGCGCCAGCTCGGCGAGGAGCGTCTCGAGCAGGTCTTCGAAGTCGGCGCCCTTGGCCGACGACTTCGCCCGCTCCGCCCCGCGTGCGGCCGCGGCGGCCTCGATCGCTGTCAGGCGCTCGTTGAGACGGTCGAACTCGCGGCCGATCTCGAGGCGGAACTGGTGCATCGGTGAGTTCTGGCGGGTGGGATCGAGGAGGAGGGCGAGCTTGGAGGCATCACCGTCGAAGTACGCGCCGAGGAGCGTCCGCATCCGACCGATCGCGCTGTCGCGCTTCGTCTCGTCGAACAGCTCGCCGACGTAGGTGCGGAGCGCTCCCTTGTCGCCGAGGAATCGCTCGAGCGTGCGTGGCAAACGACCGTCTCCATCGGCGAAGTTCGCCCGAAGCGCCTGGTCGAGTGCCTCGGCGGCGCGCGCGTTCACCTGTTCCGACTGGTGGAGCAGCTTCTCGAACTCCGTCCGAACGACGTCGACGTTGACCGTCACCCCGGCGTCCTGGAGCGCCAGCAAGCCAATCCGGAGCGCCCGTTCGACGAACGCCGGCCGCTCCTCCGGCGGACGCTCGCCGACCGCCGCGGCCAGGGCTGGGTCGCGGATCACGAGCCGCTCGACCGTGATCCGGTCGCCGTCGACGCGGACGTCCGTCGTTGGCAGCTGGACGATTCGGGCTTCCATGGCGACGAGTGTCAGGCGCGGTCGTGTCACCTAGCGTGTCACGGGTGGCGGCGTCGGCCCGCGCTGCGGAGAAGTCACTGCCGTTCCTGATGACCGTGGGTGCATCACCCCCGTCGGCCGCCGGGCGGACCCACCGCGCGATATGCACCCACGGTCATCGCGACCAGAGGTGCGATCCCGCCAGGTCGCAGCGCGGCTCTGTCCTCGGCGCACCGGTCCCCTCGCCCGCCACGTCCACGTCCACGGCCACGGCCACGGCCACGGCCACGGCCAAATATGCACCCACGGTCATCGGGATCTGCGGTGAAGTTCGGCGAGGTGGCGGCGACGCCTCGGTGCCCGTCGCGGGACTTGATCCCCGGCCGCGCCCGCCGGATCGCGCCGGCAACGCCCGCCGGCCCGGCAACGCCCGGCCACCGCCAAATATGCACCCACGGTCATCGCGATCGGCGGTGAAGTTTGGCGACGCGCCCGGAGGCGCCTCACTCCCCCCGGCGGACGGTCGCCTGGATGAGGCCGTGCGGCTCGGTCGTGGCGACGAAGATCTCACCGTCGTTCGGCCGGCCGAACGGCGACAGGTCGACAAGCCAGTGATGGAGGTTCGGCATCGTCATCGTGATCTCGGCGACCTCCGGGTGCCGTTCGACGATCGCCCGGCCGACGACCCAGATCGTGTGCTGCACGGACAGGCTGTGGTGATCCGCGAACGCGTCGAGCAGGGTCGAGCGGATGGCGGCGAAGGACTCGTCGTACGCGGGTTCGCCCTCGTACCGCCAGACTGCTGTCACCTTCGTGGCCATGATCCGATCCTCGACCTCGGGCAGGGTCGTGTACTCATCCCGTGGAAACCCGGAGAAGCCCGATCGGCTCGTCTTCATGAGGGTCAGGTCGGCGATCCCCGCCTCCACGTTCAGCCCACCGCCAGGGTCGCCGACGACGACCGCAGTCCGCGTCGCCGACCGGTCGCGGCTGAAGGCGTCCGGCGCCTCGCCGAGCCGCCGCCACTCGTGCTCCTCGATGGTCACCGTCGCCCGATCCACCTGCTCGGCGGCGGCGAAGTGCCGGGCCAGGACCGCCCCGAACCCCTCGATGGGACCGGTCAGGTGCTCCGTCGCCAACGCGTACACGGTGTTTTTCATCGTGTCGGTGGCGATGACGAGCGAGTTGTCGCCTTCGACGTATGAGCTCGCGAATTTTCCTTGGAGGGCGATCGCCACGGTGAGGTCGCGGACGGCGTGCCGCGAGGGATCGCGGATGATCTTGACCAGCCGGATCGCCGATTTGCCGTAGCGGTTCGGGCCGATCTCTGCCTGGCTCATGCTGCTCCCTCCTGCCCGGGCTGTTCGGCTGCCGGCCGCGATGCGCGATCGCGGGCGATCGCCACGACGTCGCGGAGCGCTCGCCGCAGCTCGGCCCCGCGGTCGGCCGCGAGGGCGGCCTCGAGCACCGGCACGAGCGCCGACCGCGGCCGGCCCGCGACGAAGACGCAGAAGCGGAACCCGAAACGCCGTTCGTACGCGGCGTTGAGCCGCTCCAGGGCCTCGATCGCCTCGGCCGTGTCGCGGTCGTAGCCCTGCTCGCGATGCGAGAAGGCCGACACGGTCGCCGGCGGCGCCCCGAGCCGCGGATGAGCATCGACCAGCTCGATCTGCTCGTCCTCGGGCATGGCCAGCGCGATCTCCTCCGCCCGGGCGAACAGTGCCTCCGCCGATCCGAACGGACGGGCCGCCGCCAGCCGCCGCAGGAACCGTGGCGCTCCCTCGAACAGCGGCGCCATCGCCGCGACGAACTCTTCCTCGGGCGCCGAATCGAGTGCGCCGACGTCCACCCTCAGCTGCCCCGGTACGTCGTCATCGAGTACGGCGCGAGGAGCAGCGGGACGTGGTAGCTCCGGCCGGCGTCGGTGATCGAGAGGTCGACGGTCATCCGCCGGAAGAAGCCAGGCGCATCGTCGTCCCGTTGCAGGTCGAACTCGAGCCGGTAGTCACCCGCCACGAGCGGCCGTTCGAGCAGATCCCGGATGCGGCCGTCCGAATCGGTGAGGGCCTGGGTCATGCGGATCGGTGCATCGCCGACGTCGAGACGGTACAAGGCGACCCGCACGCCCTGTGCCGGCGTCCCCCGTTCCGTGTCGAGGACGTGGGTCGAGATCGTGGGCTGTCCGGAGGGGTCGGCCACCGCTATCCTCCGCTCCATGAGCGACCTGTTGATCCGTGTCGGGGACCTGAACTTTACCGCCCGCTGGGACCCCGCCGCGCCGCGCACGATCGAGGCGATCCGCCGGATGCTGCCGATCGAGTCGAAGCTCATCCACTGCCGCTGGACCGGCGAGTCGACGTGGATCCCGTTCGGCGACTTCCGACCGGGGCTCGACTACGAGAACCACACCTCGCACCCGGCGCCCGGCCAGCTGGCGATCTACCCCGGCGGCATCAGCGAGTGCGAGATCTTCTTCCCGTACGGCGGCTGTACGACCTCCTCGAAGGTCGGGCAGCTGGCGGCAAACGTCTTCGCGATCGTCGATCCCGACGACGGCTGGGCCGATCGGCTGCGCGAGGTCGGCCGGCGCTGCCTCTGGGAGGGAGCCCAGGAAATCTCGATCCGCCGTGCCGAGTGAGGGGAGTTGTGCGCGCCGGCACCTGGCCCGGCGCCAAGCGACGTTGCTTGCATTCCCCCAGGCACTGATACGAACCTGGCGGACCCGAACCACCGCCCTCGGGGCGCGGAATCAGCCTCTACGTGCTAACCAGCCTGGTACTCGAGGACCGCGCCCGTCGTACCAGTCCCCTGCGCACTCGTAGCCAAGTGCGACGGGACTCCCACGCGACGTAGGCTTCGTGCCATGTCGCCGACGTTCGAGGCCTCCGGACCCGACCTGCTGATCCGCGGCGGGACCGTCGTCACCGCGACCGGATCGGCCCGCGCCGACGTGGCGGTCCGCGCCGGCACGATCGAAGCGGTCGGGAGCGATGTCGGGCGGCTGGCGGAGACCGCGCGCGACGTGGTCGATGCCACCGGGCTCCTCGTCCTGCCCGGCTGCGTCGACATCCACACCCATACCCGCGTCGCGAGCGACGAGGAGCCGGACCGCTTCTTCCAGGATTCGGTCGCGGCGGCCTTCGGCGGGACCACGACGTTCCTCGCGTTCAACAACCCCGGCACCGGCTCCTCGCCGGCGGCCCACCGCTCGATCCTCGCCGGGATCGACGAGTTCCGGCGGGTCACGTCGGGCGACTCGGCCGTCGATTACGCGCTGAGCCCGGCGATCCTGGGGCAGATGGACGATCCGATCGGCGAGCTGCCGGCGATGGTCGACGCCGGAGTCCCGACGGCGAAGGCGTTCATGGTGTTCGACTTCCGCCTCGGCGACGCGCAGGTCTTCGAGGCGATGCGGACGCTCGGCGCGCGCGGCGGGATGCTCCAGCTCCACTGCGAGGATCCGGTGCTGATCGACGCCGCCGTCGCCTCGGCGCTTCAGCGTGGTGACGTATCACCACGCTACCACGCGACCACGCGGACGACGGAGGCGGAGGCGGTCGCGACCCACCGCGCGATGGCCTTCGCCCGGGCCGCCGATGCACCGGTTCACGTGGTCCACCTCTCCTGCGCGGCGGCCCTGCGCCACGTCGCCGACGCGAAGGCCCAGGGCGTCCGGGCCCACGCCGAGACCTGCCCCCACTACCTGACCCTCACCGAGGAACGCTACGAGGAGCCCGACCCGCTTACGTGCGCCCGCTGCCTCATCTCGCCACCCCTGCGCGCGTCCGCTGACCGCGATGCGCTGTGGGCCGGCCTCGCCGACGGTGCCCTCGACCTCGTCGCCACCGACCACGTCCCCGACCGCCTCGCCGTCGAGAAGGGCGAGGCGGCCCGCGGCACCCCGTTCGATCGCATCTCGAACGGCGCGCCCGGGATCGAGACGCTGCTCGCGACGGTGTTCTCGGGC